>JAUYLU010000055.1 GCA_030699625.1 bacterium | reverse complement strand
CGCCGATGATGCCGAGGAACCAGAGGACGAGAAGGATGACGGCGATAGTGGTAAGCATGTCGATGGATGCTGGCTTATTGTTTCTTCGACCTTTTCTTCGGCACCTTGGCGCTTGCCTGCCGCGTCGGACCTGTCTGCGTGCGTACACGCACAGGCAGACGCGGCGCAGGCAGGCCGCTCCGGCGCGCCTGCGAAAGTCCGATGGCGATGGCCTGTTCTCTGCGCTTCACTTTTTTGCCGCTCCGGCCGCTCGTGAGCCGCCCCCGCTTGTATTCGTGCATGCTCTTCCTCACTTTCTCCTGCGATTGTTTGCCATAACGTGCCATGTGCCTTGTGCGGTTATGGGAGACGGCGCGATTAAAAAACCATTACTTCGCGGCCGTGGTCGTGGTGCGCGGCCCGTTCATCAGCTCGCCGGTCACCGGGTTGTACGGGGAAAGATACCTGATGGCAACGCTCACGATGCCGGCGAGCACGAGCGCGACGATGATCCACCAAAAGACCCTGTTCATGACGGTGAAGACGCCCCGCACGACAGCCCCTTACCGCCCGTCCCGCTTTGAACGCGCGGATGGCGGCAAGCCCGAAGAGCGTTTTTTGATAGAAAGTCATGCGGACTCACTGCATGACGGCGGAAAGAAACGGCCCTTGCTCGGCGTCAGCGCGAGTGGCCGAACGCTTCGTCTTCCTCGTCGAGTTCGGCGTCCGCCTTGGTCTTGTGGATCCTGCCGTCGATGTGGTTCGGCGGGCTGTAGATGGTGTAGAGCTTGAGCTCTTTCTTCCCCGTGTTCACGACGTTGTGCTTCGTGCCGGCGGGAATGACCACCGCGTCTTCGGCGGCAAGCGAGGTTTCGCGGCCGTCGAGGATGACTTTGCCGAACCCTTCTTCGATCCGGATGAACTGGTCCACCGTGTGCTTTTCCTCCCCGATTGATTCGCCGGGTTTGAGCGACATGAGCACGAGCTGGCTGTGCTTGCCGGTATGGAGCACTTTGCGGAAATACGAATTTTCCCGCGTCGCCTGTTCGATATGGACGATATAGGCCATGCGATGAATGGCGTTCGTGTATTGAAGACGGAACGCGGGCGATTTGCTAACGGAAACGCGGGCGAGCGGCGTGGGCGCGGAAAAAGAAGGCGACGAGGAGCACCACTGCCGCGTAGACGAGAAGCAATTCGAAGAATCCGAGCGGTATGGTGTGCCAGACGCCGAGCACGGTGGCGCCGAGCCACGAGACGAGCGAGAGGGAGCGCCCGAACGCGAGCGGCATCCAGTGCTTGGTGAGCAGGACGGCGTTCACGATGATGACAACCACCATGATCTCCTTTACCCAGAGCTTCTCGCTCGTGAGCGCCCACTGGTGCCCCTGCCCGAGGTGCCACCAGATGAGGGCGAGGCCCGAGACGATGATGAGCGCCATGCCGATCCTGATGAGGAAGTAGTTCGCATGGAGGAGCGCCCGTTCGTCGTCTTCGATCTTCCCGTCCCGAAGCGCCTGCGTCACCTGCACCTCGGCGACGATGGCGCCGCCGAGCCCGAGCACCGTCCCGAGCACGTGACCGAGCACTAAAATAGCCTGAATATCCATGAATTCATCTTATAGCTCTTTCCCGTAAAGTATAGGGACAACTCCGCTCACCGCAGTGAAGGCCGCCCGGCCGATGACCGCGCCCGCCTTTGTCTCCACCGAGCAGCGCCAGCGTCCTGACTGAAGCGTCGGAAGCTCGCTGTAGCCGCGGTAGCCCTCGCTTCGGCCGCCCTGGATGCCGAACGAGATGAGGCTTTTCGTCTCCCACTCCCCCGTCCCCTCATTAAGGCGCTCCCAGCGGTGATAGATCTCGGTGGAGAGGCGCACCGGCGCGAAGACCGAGCTCATGCAGTAGGCCGGCCCGCCGCCCGCAAACGTGCCCTTTGTCTCCCGCAGGAATTCGTTCCAGCGCGGACGTTCGTAGGACACGCGATAGTTCCCGTTCGGGAGCTTGTCGAGCGAATGGTAGATACCGACCGATTTGAGCGCGAGCGGCACGGGCGGAATGAGGTTCAGGAAATAGAGCGCGGTGAAGGAGAGATAGATGACGGCCACGGCGGTCACGGTCTTCCCGATGGTCTCGCGGACCTTCTCGCCGAGCCGTCTCTTGAGGACGAAATAAAGGAGGCGGAGGTACACGAAGACTGCAAGAAGCGAGAGGAGTCCCGAGAGGAGAAAGACGCCGGGTCCCACTTTCCGGACGAGCACCGGCACGATGAGGGCGGAATACGAGATGAGGAGAAAGTACCACGCCGAAATATGGAACTGCATGCGGGCGTAGTGGTTGCGGAGAAACTCGTTTCCGATAAGAAAGCCGAGGAGAAGGAGGAAGAAAACGAAGTTCGCCGAAAGCGAGCCGCTTTTGAAATAGAGCACGGTGAGCCCGCCCGCGAGGTTGCCGAAGGCGAACTGGATGATGGGAAGGAGCACGAGGGGTGCCCGCCCGCCCCTTCGTTCATAGATGGCGAGGACGAGGAGCCCCGCAGCGGGCACGAGGAGGTAGACCATGAGCACGACGTTCTCGAAGAGCTGGTCGGGCCTGCCGAGCGTGAGCGAGTCCCAGACGAAGCCGAGGAAAATCGCCGCTACCCCGATGTGGCGCTCGTGCTTTCTGACGAAGGCGGCGATATCGTTTATCATTGGAATGTGAACGTTTCCTCCGCGTTCCAGCGCGCGCCGTCATGGGCAAAGAGGGTCATGCCATCGAACGAAAGGTCAAGGCGCGGCCCCGGGAACGAGCCGAGGTACGAAAGCACCTTGGCTTTTTCCTCGTCGCTCAAATGCCGCGCCACCGACACGTGCGGCATGAACGGGAGGCGGAGCGTCCTTTCCCGCTCGCCGAACGGAAAGAGCGCGTGCACGAGCTTCTCCGCCTGCCGCTGGAACGCGGAGTTTCGCGCTACGGCAAGATACACGCTCCCGCCCGAATGAGCATCGAACCCCTGAAGCGTGAACGGCGTGGCGCGCTCCTTTGCCGCAAGCGCCGCGAGCTCCTCTTTGAACAAGGCGACGTTGTCGGTCTCGAAGGGCGCCTTCAAGGTGAAATGCGGCGGGATGTATTTCGAGAGGTCGCGCACGCCGAAGCGCGCCGCAAGGTCCTCGGCGGTCTTCGCGTAATAGTCGGCGGCTTCCCCGCCGACCCTGTATCCCACGAAATATCTACTGCCCATTGAGCGAAGCGAGCGCTTCCTTGGCCGCCCACAGGCTCTTATTGTACTGCACGGCCTTCTCATACTCGGCCCGGACGGCGACGAGGTCGCCGCGCGCCTCGTAGACCTTCCCCTTCAATATATAGAGCTCGGAGACGGATTTATTGTTGTTATCGATAACGCTGTCGGCGAGGGCGATGACGCGGTCGTAGGCGCCAAGCTTGAAATACGCCTCGATGGGCTCATGCTGGTACCAAAGCTTGTGCTCGGTGAGGCGCGGTTCTATCTTTTCGAACTCGCGTACCGTTCCTTTGTAATCGCCGAGATAGTAGAGCGCGGTCACGAGGTTGTAGTGTGCCCGCAGGTCGTTCGCGTCTTTCTTGAGCTCCGTCTCGGCGCGCTCCTTGGCGTTTCGCCACGCGGTCTTTGCGTCCTTCTCGTCGCCAAGGATCTCTTCGACGAGCGCCTGCTTCGAGAGCGGCACGACGATGAGATAGGAGTAGTTGAAATCCTTCCACAAGTGCATCCACTTGTCGTAGGAATATTCCTCGTTCGGTCCCTCGATGCCGTCGCTCTCGATGATCACGTTCCTGTCCTCGTCGTAGCCTCGGGCGACGCGGTAGTGCACGTAGTCCTTGTCGGCATAGGTGAGGGCGCGGGCGATGACCGGTATGTCGTTTGCGACGAATTGCTTCAAAAGCCCTAAGTCGCCGTTCGGCCGGACGTAGGTGGCGAGGCCGTACTGGGCGGAATAATCGGCAAGTTCGTAAAGGGTGACCGACTTGTCGTCGTTGTCGCCCTTCGGGTTGTTCCAGGGTCTCGTGCCGGCCGCGATCCGCTCCTGCGTGTCATCGATGCCCCAGCGCGAGAGGGCGATCAGGAGCGCCACCGACGAGCAGTTATTGAACGTCTGGAACACGTGCGAGAGGCCTTCAATATCCTTCTTCGCGGGAAGCTCCGCGACCGCGCCCGTCCCGGAGGCAGCCGCGGCTTTTGTTTCCCGGGGAGCCATCGCTTCCCGCTCGCCGCCGCGGTCGCTTACCGCGGCGTAAAACGCCGCCGAACCGACGGCGAGGAGCGCAACCATGATGAGAAGTCTTTTCATACCTTTCTTAGACGGAAGAATAGCACAATCCTATCGGCCGTTCACGCGACCGCTTGGAACGCGGCCACCACCGCCCAGATGCCCACGAGGTGGAGAACGAACGAGAGCGGAACGACGAGGGAAAAGGGCGCCTTGGCGAGGCCGAGAAGCGTGAGCCCCACTTCGTCCGGTATGGGAGAGGCGATGGCGATGGCGCCCACGAGCGGCGCGGCGAGGCGGAAAGTGCGGTAGCGGAACTTGCGACGGAGCCACTCGTGGTGCTTCCCCTCGAAAAGGTGGATGAGCCACGTGCTGAGCCGCAGTTTGACGAAGGCAAAAAGGGCCGCGTCGGCAAGGGTGGCCCCGAACGCGCCCCACAGGGCGATGGTCCACGGAGAAGCGGTTCCCGTGAGCTCGCCGAAAGCGGCGAGAGCGATGGGAACGGTGAAGAACGAGGTGAAAAGTCCGCCCGCCACGAAGGCGCCCAAGAAGACGGCGCCCTCGAGCGCGGAGAACACTCCCTCGAGCACGCCGCCTTTCACGAGCGCTACGGCGAATAGAACGGAAAGGGAGATGAGCGCACAGTCTCGTTTCCAGGTGGATGCTCCTTGTCTCGCCGTTGCCACGATCGAAAATGGCCCGCTTACGCCGCGCTCGTCGTGAAGGGTTTCGCGCCGCTCCGGGCGGGCTTTTTGAGTGCCATTGCTTTTTTGAAAAGCTTCATGTATTCCCTCGCCGAAGCGTCCCACGAAAAATCGGCCGCCATCGCCCGCTTCTGCAGTTTCTTCCAGCTCTCCCTGTGGTTCCAGCTCTCGAACGCCCTGATGATGGCGATGAGGAGCGCTGTCGGATCGAACTCGTCGAACAAGAACCCGATGCCGCGCTTCTCCAGGGGCGAATAGTCCACGATGGAATCGGCGAGACCGCCGGTGCGGCGCGCCACCGGGATGGCCCCGTAGCGCATGGCTTCCATTTGGATGAGCCCGCACGGTTCGAACTTGGAAGGAATAAGGACTATGTCCGCGCCGCCATAGACGAGGTGCGGCAATACGTCGTCGTACATCAGGTGGGTACGCACGTTCTTCGGATATTTGTCCTGGAACGAGCGCAAGAAATCCATTATCTCGGTGTCGCCGGTGCCGACGGTGAAAAGCTGCGCGTTGGTGGCTTTGATGAGCGGCTCGATGATGGGTTGCAGGAGCGCGAACCCTTTTTGCCGCGCCAGGCGCGACACGATACCGATGACGAACGCATTCGGGTCCTTCTCGAGACCGAAGCGCTCCTGAAGGGCCAGCTTGTTCTCCGTGCGATCATCGAGGCTTTTGGCGGAATAGTTCTTGGGAAGCAGCGGATCGGTCGCCGGATCGTTTTTCTCATAATCGATGCCGTTCAGTATCCCCAAGAACCTGTCTCCCCTCTCTTTCAGGAGGCCGTCGAGCCCTTCGCCGAACTCCGGCGTGGTGAGCTCCTTCGCGTACGTCGGGGAGACCGTGTTCACCATGTCGGCGTGCATGATGCCGCGGCGCATGGCGTTGATGTGCTTCAGGCGGGGGCTGAAAAAATCGGGGATCGGCCCATGGCCATCGTCGCGCTCCATTTCCGGCGTGAAGCGGAACCGCCGCGAAGGCCCCTGTACGTGAATGTTATGGATGGACAGGATAGCAGTGAGACGCTGAAGCCGGTCGTAGTCTTTGTAATCGGTCTTCAAAAAGCTCTGCGTATAGCTCGTCATCCAGTCCACCGTGACGATGATGTCGGGCACCCATTCGCGCGTGAGATTGAGGAATTCGAGGCACCCGCGTGAGAGAAGGGCGAAGCGTATCGTGTCGTCAGTATATTCGTACACGTTCGAGCGCAGTTCGTAGTACTCCTGGTTCTCGAGGAAATACGTGGTCACCGGGCTGTTGGGATCGTCGGTGGCGTCGAAGCGCAGTACGTTGCACCGTAGGTGCTTGCCCATGAGGTCCGGGGTCGTCGGAACCTCAAGCCCTTCCATGACGAGCGAGGTCTTATGCACGCTTTTGTCGATGCTGCCATAGCGGGGCATCATCACGCGCGCGTCACAACCGAGCTTTTTGAGCGCGCGAGGCAGGGAGAACATGACCTCTCCCAGCCCGCCGACTTTGGCGAAGGGGAATTCTTCGGAAGTGAGAAAAAGGACTTTGGGCGCCTCGTCTTTCCTGAACAGCTTCATATGACATCAGCATACTACATCGCGAAGCGGCCACAAAATAATTCCGCTTCCCCGCCTATAGCGACGCTGATTTTCTGCGGTAAAAAAACTTGCGAAATTCTTCGGCGATGATTATGGAGGCGGCAATGGGCACGATCATGAGCCACTCGGAAAGATCGAGCGGCACGGTGCGAAGGATTTTCTGCATGACCGGCGCATATATGGCGGCCATCTGGAGCACGATGACCAGGAGCGTCGCGCCGACGAGGTATTTGTTCGAGAGCCATTCCACGCTGAATATCGATTTGCTTTCCGAACGGCAATTCCAGGCATTGAACCATTGGAAGACCGCGAGCACGGTAAGCGACATTGTCCACGCCTTAGCCATATCGGTTTCAAAGTATTGGCTGAAGAGAACGAGCGTCCCGACCATCATGGGCACTGCCATGATGACCATTCTTTGGACCATGAGCGAGTCGATTAAATATTTCTTTGGATGTTCGAACGTGCCGGCCAACAGCCCTCTCTCTTTGGGCTCCATGGCGAGCGCCACGGTCAGGAACCCATCAGTGACAAAGTTAAGCCATATTATCTGCGAAGCGAGGAGCGGCAAGGGGTATCCGAGAAAAAGCGCGAAGGAAATCACAAGCACTTCTCCGGCACTGGTCGAAAAAAGATAAAGAATGACCTTTTTTATCGTTTTATATATGCTTCTGCCTTCTTCAATAGCCGAGATTATGCTCCCGAAATTATCATCGAGGAGCACGATGTCAGAAGCTTCTTTTGCGACTTCCGTGCCGATTTTGCCCATGGAGACCCCGAGATCGGCGGCCACGAGCGACGGGGCGTCATTGACCCCGTCCCCCGTCATCGCCACGATTTCGCCTCGTTTCTTATAGGCGTTCACGATCTGCATCTTGTGTTCGGGCGTCACTCTGGCGAACACCGTCGTATACGGGAGCTTCTTCACAAGCTCGGCTTCGAACATCGCTTCGATGTCGGCGCCGGAGAGCACAAGGTCGCCGTCGCGGTAAATCCCGGCTTCCGTGGCGATGGCACAGGCGGTCGCCTTGTGGTCTCCGGTGATCATCACGACCCTGATGCCCGCCTCCTTCGCCCGCTTCATGGCGGCGGCCACCTCGGGCCGGAGCGAATCCTGCATGCCGAAAAATCCGACGAACGAGAGCGAGTGGACGGACCCCGGGCTGATGCGCGCCGGGACGCCGCGCTTCGCCGCGACCGCTATCACGCGAAGTCCTTCTCCGGACATTCTCACGAACGTCGCTTCAAGCGCCGTTTTTTCTTTCTTGGAAAGCGGGTGGTCTTTCCCTTCGTGCCGTACCGCTTCGCACAGCGAAAGAACGGTCTCCGGCGCGCCGGTTACCGAGAGGAACGGGCCGTCGTCGGCGCGATGCGCCGTGGCGTGGTATTTGAGCTTATAGTCGAAGGGAATTTCCGAAAGGAGCGGCGCCGACGCCACAAGGTCGTCTTTGCGGAAACCGACCTTCTCGGCGAAGACAAGCATGGCGGCTTCGGTCGGGTCTCCGGCGATGCGCCACTCTTTTCTCTCTTCCATATAGGAGAGCCTGGCGTTCGAGGAAAAGGCGGCGACCTTGCCGAGGAACAGCATCGGTTCATAGTCAGCGGCCCCGATCGGAGCTCCGTCGAGCTTGAAATCCCCTTTCGGCTCGTACCCCACGCCGCCAACCTCGAAGAGCTTCCCGTCAGTCCACGCCGTGCGTATGACAAGCTCGTTTTTGGTGATGGTCCCCGTCTTGTCCACCGCGATGACCCGCGCCTGTCCGAGCGCCTCGACCGCCTGGAGCTTCTTGACGAGCGCGTTTCGTTTCGACATCCGCCACACGCCCGTGGCAAGCACGAGCGTCATGACGATGGGAAGCCCTTCGGGGATGATGGAGACGGAAAGCGAAACGACGGTCGTGAACATTTCCGTCACGGAATGGCCGGAAGCGATGCCGAAAATGAAAATGACCGCGGAGAGCGAGGCGACGATGGCGATGATCGCCCGGGAAAGATGGCGCACGTTCGCCTTGAGCGGAGTTTCGGTATCGTCGATGGCGGAGACCCGCCTTGCGATCCCGCCGATCGCCGTCGAGATGCCGGTGGCCACCGCGACCGCGCTCGCGTTCCCGGCGACGACATGCGTGCCCTTGAACACCATGTTCTTCTGGTCCGCGTTCGGCAGGTCTTCGCGTTCGAGCGCGTCGGCGACCTTGTGGACCGGTTCGGACTCCCCGGTGAAAGAAGCCTCGTCCACTTTCAGGTTCTGGGAGAGGACGACTCTCGCGTCGGCCGGGACTTTTTCTCCCTCCTGAAGGATGAGCATGTCGCCGGGCACCACCTCCCTGTCGGGAACGACGTACTCCTTTCCTTCGCGGAGCACGGTTGCCCTCGTTTCGGCGAATTTCTTGAGCGCCTGAAGCGTATGTTGCGCTTTGCCTTCCTGTACGGCGCCGACGACGGCGTTGAAAAAGAGCACCGCGAGTATGATAGAGCCGTCCACCGTCTCTCCCATGGCGAACACGATGGCGCTCGCGGCGAGAAGGATATAGATGAGCGGGCTTTGGAACTGGCTCAAAAAGAGCCGCAGCGTGGAGCGCGGCTTTTCTTCGGGAAGGCTGTTTTCGCCGTATCGCTCGAGCCGGCGCCTCGCCTCTTCGGCGGAAAGCCCGCGCGTGCCACTCCCGAGCTTGTCGAGCGTCTCAAGGGCCGAAAGGGAGTGCCATAGTGCCATACAACGGAAGCAGATTAGCCGGAAACGAGCTCGAGGGCGCCATGGAGCGCGCTCTCGTCGCCGAAACGGGCGGCCACCACGGGGGGCAACGGCATGGTGGTCGGTATCTTTTCAATCGCGCCTCTCACGGCTGGCACCATGCGGCTGTCCGACGCGATGGCGCCGCCGCCGAGCACCACGATATCGGGCGACCAGTGCACGACGGCGTTATAGGCGCCGTCGGCGATGATGGCGGCGACTTTTTTTACCTGCTCGTCCGAGAGCTCTTGCACCGACGAAACGCCGTATCGCCGCACGATGGCCGGCCCCGAAGCGAGCTCCTCGAACGTTTCCCCGCTTCCGACGTCGAGTATCTGCTTGCCCGGCTCGAACCCGTCATGGCGGGCGTCCATTTTCCCTTCGACCACGCGCGCGCCGCCGATGCCGGTGCCGACGGCGAGGTAGGCAACGATGTTGTTCCCTGCGCCGGCTCCGCGGCGCGCCTCGCCGAGCGCTCCGGCGAGCGCGTCGTTCTCCACGCGCACCGCCGCTTCGGGAAACGCCGACGAAAGGGCCGATGCCACGTCCGTCCGCTCCCAGCCGGGAAGGTTCGGAGAACTGTGCACCGTTCCATCGGTCACGATGCCTGCGATGCCGCCGGTCACGCTCTCTATCGGCTCTCCTTCGGAAAGCGCGCGCGCCGCGGCAACGAGGCGCGCTATCCCCTCTGCGGCCGCGGCGGGTGTCTTATGGACCATTATGCGCTCGAGCGTCTTCCCGTCGCGGCTCCGCGCCACGCGCATGTGCGTCCCGCCGATATCGAATGCGATCCTCATGGTTTCCGTTTGAACGCTTCGATGATGGGCGCGGCGGCGGGGTCGATGCCGTGCCGCCCGGCGAACAGGCGCGAGGCTTCCTGCATAAGCCGCCAAGAATAGAGGAGCCCCGTACCGCGCGGCGCGGCGGGCAGCGCTATCTCATGGACCCTCATTCCCATCTGTTCGAGCATCTCTTTCATGACGTCGATGCGCCGCACCGTCCGAGGGTCGTCGCTCCCGTCGCGAAAAAATACCGGAAGATAGTCGCCGCCGCGCGCGGCGTGCGGTCCGGACGGGTCGAAGCCCTGCAGTTCGTCGTGTGCGCGCGCCGGCACCGCGCCCGCGAACGAGGGGATTTTCCCGCTTTCATTGCAGTACATTTTAGCGATACGGGCGAGCGCCTCGTTGCGCACTGAAGCATAGAACACGGGAATCTTGCCCTCGATGGCTCCGGCGAGCGCCTCCGCCGCCCGCGCGAGCCGTGCATCGTCCGGAAGGGAGATGACGGACTCCGAAAGCGCCGCTTCGGTCTCGCCGACTGCCGCGAGTGCGGCGCGGAGCATATGGAAAAGCGCGTCGCGCGGCGGCATTCCCGGGGGCACGAGCGCAAGCGGCGCGCCCGCTTCCCGCGCGAGCTTTGCGAGCGCGCCGCCCGAGGCCACCGCGGCGAACGGGAGGCGCCTCGCGAGCGCCGCACGCGCGAAGGAAATCGCCTCTTCGGTCTCGCCGGAGTACGATACGGCGAGATAGAGCGCGTTTTCCGGCGCGTCCGCCGGCAGGTCGAAATCCTCGTGCACCGTTATGCGCTTCCCGGGAAGCACAAAGGCGAGCGCGTCCGCGGCCCGCGCGGAACCTCCCATGGCGCCGGCCGCGACGGCGGAAGGAGCCTCGGCGCGCGGTCGCTCGAGCTCCTGCGTGTGCGACAGCATCTGTTCGAGCCGGTTGGTCATGCTTCGATCATATCAAGAATGAGCGTTCCCCAGGTAAAGTCCCGGGCGCCGTACCCTTCCCCCGTCTCCGGATTGTAGTGCTCCCTGAACCCCGACTGTTCGATGAGCGCGGCGCTTGCGTTGCGAATTTGCGCCGCTTCCTTGGCGAAGCCGTACGCCACGAGCCCTTTGTAGAGGAACCAGTGCGGCGCCATCCATGTCGACCCGCGCCAAAAACCGTCGGAGCGGTACGAGGGCTCGCGGCGCGAGACCGTGCGTACGCCGTGCGGAGACCAGAACGTCTCCGGGTCGAAGAGGCGCTCACGGACGACGGACTCCGCCTCTTCGGGCTTGTAGAGGTCGGCGAAAAGCGGGGCGAACCCGGCCCACGTCTCCACCCGCAAGAGCTTGTAGTCCTGCCCCGTGCTCGAATAGAACATGCCATCGGCAAACAGCCGCTCCCGCATGGCGTCTTTGACGAGCCCGAGATGGAGCATGCAGAAATTCTCGTCGTCGTGATTGCCGAGCAGCGAGGCGATGTGCCCCATTATTTCCAGGTTCTTCGCCAGTATCGAATTGAAGGGAACGTCCTTCACCCAGAAATGCCGGCTCATGCACAGCTCGGCGTCGAAGTTGCAGGCGCGGTTCGCCTCCACGAGCTCGAGGCGGCGGCGGAGGTGTTCGGCGGCGGAAACGTCGGGCGGCACGTTGAGGACCGCGTCGAACCGCGGCGAATCGTCTTCGCCGGATTCGTCGGGATTGATGATGCCCACGAGGTGGTGGTCGCGCGGGTCGCGCTCCGAAATGAGGTAGTGGTAGAAACGCAGGAGCGACGGGTACGTCTCCTCGATGAACGCCCGGTCGTTCGTGCGCTTGTAAATCTCCCACGCGGCGTAAGCGACCATGGGCGGCTGGGTGAGCGCGCTCGTGCCGGCGGTTCCCCATTCGTACTTGTGCAGGGCGCCGGGCTCCCAATAGATCATGTGCGGGAGCATGCCGTTCATGAACTGCTTGGAAAAAAGCGAGCGCAATTCCGCCTTCGCCGCCTCGGGCTCGAAGGACGCGAGGGCGATGGCGTGGAAACACGAGTCCCACAGCCATTGGTACGGATAGTGGTCGCCCGACGGGACAGTGTATTGATGGTCGCCCGTCACGCGGCGGTTTTCTTCCAGCAATTTCCGTGCTTCGCGCGCGATGTCCATAGATACAACGCCATTGACGGCTAGACGCTTCGCGCCCCGGCGCAAATATCGATAACCGCAAGTTCGAGCGGCAGGTGCG
>JAUYLU010000050.1 GCA_030699625.1 bacterium | reverse complement strand
GACATCGTGGGCTTCGGTACCGTGCTTGCTCCCACAGGCCTCATCGCAAGCGACGTCAATGTCAAAAATTACGCCGCCGAAGCGAAATATTTCGCCGTGCTCTACGACGGCAAGGAAGTGCCCATCGCGCTCGCGCTCGAGGACAAAAGCGGACTCTTCTTTTTCCAGGCGGCGCTCCCCGAGGGGTACAAGGCCGACGCGGTCGCGCTCGGCAACTCCGACAAGCTGAAGCTCGGCCAGGCGGTGCTCGTCATCGCCCCGTCGGGCGAGCTCCAGAAAGGCATCATCTCCGGCCTTGTCAAGGATTCGACCGCCGAAACGGCCACTTCGACGCCAGAAAACCAGGTGACATCCGTCAAGCTGATCAAGCTTTCCATCGCCCTTTCGCTCGAAAATTCCGGAAGCCCCCTCGTCTCGCTCGGGGGCGAGACCGTCGGCGTCACTTTCTACCGCGATGGCGCGAAAGTATCCGTGCCCTCGAACGTTATCAAAGAGGGAATGGCCGCTCTCTCCGCCGCAGGCCGCTGAAATGCTTCGCGAGGCCCCGCGTCTACGGGCATGGACCCGGATTTGCCTCTTTTTTCGTTCTTTTCCACCATTTTTGACAAAAAGACATTATCGTCGTATAGGTACTATGTGCTATACTTAATAAAGTAAACCAATGCCCCCATCATTTAATAATTTCACCACCAAAGCGAAGGAGGCCATCCGGAACTCCCACGAGCTCGCCATCCAGCGAGGGCAGAACCATGTCACGCCGCTGCACCTCCTCGCCGCGCTCCTCTCGCAGGACGAGAGCATCGTCATTTCCATCCTCGACAAGCTCGACGTCGACACCATCCTCCTCTCCGATTCCATCCTCGAAGCCATCGAGGCGCCGGAATCCTCGACGGTGATGTCGCCGTCGTACCAGATTTACCTCACCCCCGAGCTCGCGGGAGCGCTCGAGAGCTCGCACCGCATCGCCCAGGAGCTCAAGGACGAGTTCATCTCGACCGAGCACCTCTTCATCGCCCTCATGGACACCTCGCCGCAGGTGCGCGCCATCCTTATGCGCTTCAAGGTGGGGAAAGAGCAGGTGCTCGCCGTGCTCGACGAGCTCCGCGCCCAGGGCGCAAGCGAGCCCGACTCGCCGAAAAAGACGAGAACGCTTAACCGCTACACACGAAATCTCACCCAGCTTGCCGCACAGGACAAGCTCGACCCGGTCATCGGCCGCGACCAGGAGATCATGCGCATCATCCAGATACTCTCGCGCCGCACCAAGAACAATCCTATCCTCATCGGCGAGGCGGGGACCGGGAAGACCGCCGTGGTCGAGGGACTGGCGCTGCGCATGTCGAAGGGCGACGTGCCGGAATCGCTCCGGGACAAGGAGCTCGTCTCGCTCGACCTCGGCCTCCTCATCGCCGGCACCAAGTACCGCGGCGAGTTCTTGTAGCGCCTGAAGACCATCTGGCGCGCGATCGAGCGCTCCGAAGGCAAGATCGTCCTCTTCATCGACGAGATCCACTCCATCGTGGGAGCGGGCGGGGCCGAAGGCACCGTCGACGCCTCGCAGATGCTGAAGCCCGCCCTCGCCCGCGGCGAGCTTCGGGCCATTGGCGCCACCACCATCAAGGAATACCAGAAATACATCGAGAAGGACCCGGCCCTCGCGCGCCGCTTCCAGCCGGTCTATGTCGACGAGCCCTCGATGGAGGACACGGTGGCCATACTGAGGGGCCTCAAGGAAAAATACGAGCTCTACCACGGCGTGCGCATCACCGACGACGCCATTCTCTCCGCGGTCAACTTCTCGTCGCGCTACATCACCAACCGCTTCCTTCCCGACAAGGCGGTCGACCTCATCGACGAGGCGGCCTCGTCCCTGCGCATCGCCCTCGAGAACAAGCCCCCGGTGCTCGAAGAGACCCACCGCAAGATCACCCGCCTCGAGATAGAAAAGGAGGCGCTCAAGAAGGAGGCCGCGGGCGAGAACGAGGAGTCGAAGAACGCCAAAAGCCGCATCAAGCACATCGACAAGGAGATCGCCGACCTCAGGGACAAGACCCGCGAGCTCGAGCTCAAGTGGACGAACGAGAAGGGCATCCTCGTCGACATCCGGAAGCTCAAGAAGGAGCTCGAGGGATTGCGCCTCGAGGGCGAAACCGCCGAAATGAAGGCGGACCTCGGGAAGGCCGCGGAGATTCGTTACGGCAAGATGCCGGGGATCGAGCGCGACCTCGAAGCCAAGATAGGGCGCCTGAAGAAGCTCCAGCGCTCGCGGCGCATTTTGAAGGAAGAGATCACCGCCGAGGACATCGCCGAAGTGGTTTCGCGCTGGACGGGCATCCCGCTCATGCGCATGCTCGAGGAGGAATCGGAAAAGCTCGTCCGCATGGAGGACGAGCTTCGGAAGCGCGTCATCGGCCAGGACGAGGCCATCAGAAAAATCTCGGATGCGGTGCGCCGCTCGCGCGCCGGCATCTCGGACCCGAACCGCCCTATCGGCTCTTTCATGTTCCTCGGGCCCACGGGCGTCGGCAAGACCGAGCTCACCAAGGCGCTCGCCGAGTTCATGTTCAACGACGAGAAGGCGCTCATCAAAGTGGACATGTCCGAGTACATGGAGAAGCACTCGGTCTCGAAGCTCATCGGCTCGCCGCCGGGCTACGTCGGCTACGAGGAATCGGGCCAGCTCACCGAGGCGGTCCGCCACCGGCCGTATTCCGTGATCCTCTTCGATGAGATCGAGAAAGCGCACCCCGAGGTCTTCAATATCCTCCTCCAAGTGCTCGATGAGGGGCGCCTCACCGACGCCAAGGGCCGGGTGGTCAATTTCAAGAACGCCATCATCATCCTCACTTCGAACATCGGCTCGCAGTTCATCGAGAAAATGGAGGCCATGGGCTTTACTACTAACACGGAGAAGCAGAATTACCAGGAAGTGAAGGACAAGGTGTTCGAATCGCTCAAGGACTACTTCAGGCCGGAATTCCTGAACCGCCTCGACGAGGCCATCATCTTCGATGTGCTCTCACCCGCGGTCATCCGCGAGATCGTCTCCATCCAGATGCGGAACATCGAAAAGCGCCTCGCCGAGAAGGAGATACGCATCGCCGTTTCCGAGGAGGCGCTCAACTACCTCGCGAAGGAAGGCTACAACCCGAGCTACGGCGCGCGGCCCCTCCGGCGCCTCATCCAGACCTCGGTCCTCAATCCCGCGGCCTCGCTCATCGTCTCCTCGGGCGTCTCGAAGGGGGACACCATCGAGGTTACCGTGAAGGACCTGCCTGCGCCCGCTTCCGGGCAGGCAGGCGGCAAGCTCCACATCGAGGTCAAAAAGAGCGGCAAGCGCAAGATGGTGATGCCGCGGAAAGAAAAGGTTGCGCATTAAGCGATTCACACCCGTGAATCGCTTGAATTTCCGTCGCTCGCCCAAGATGAAAACAAGCTTTCACCCGTGGGCTCGCTAGGAAATATAGAAATTCGAATGAAAAATCCCGGCTCAAACCGGGATTTTCCATATGTTTGAAAAATAAAGTTTTTGTGGCATCATTTCTTCATTGCGTCGGTACTCAAGCGGTCAACGAGGGCAAACTGTAAATTTGCTGCCCCATGGGCTACGGAGGTTCGAATCCTCCCCGGCGCACAAAATTCAAATCCTGTTCGGGTTCAAATTCCGTGAGCCAGGGATGACCCCTGGACTCTCACTAGCTACGATTTAGCTAGTTCTTTTCCTGTTCCTGGCAACCTCATCAATCGGCTTTCCATAGCCATCGCCATAGAAGAGCTGATCGAGCCCCCGTTCGAGCTCACGCACGTTCTCTCGCGTTTCCTCAAGCGCGTCGTAGACGTCCGCATAGAAAACGCTCAACTCAGAGACGATTTGCTCTTGCTCTTGATACGGGATGAGCCGGAACAGGCCAAGCGACTTGTTCATAGCACTTCACTTTTTATTGTCTACTAATCTCGACCGTTGTTCATCGTCGCTCAATGCATATGAAGATGCACGACGTGAGAAAAAGCCCTCGAGGCACGTTTCCTCGCCTTGACTAAAAAATTATTTTAATGAGGTCACGTAAGGGATAGATTTTCGCTTTTAACCAGGCCGTCAATTATGGCCAGGGTTTCCATGAGCTCTGGGTCTTTGTTATTGTATAAGGTGCGAACGTCTTCAAGCGCTCTGCACTAGACGAAAGAAATCCCAACTGCTTGGGTTTTTTTTCGTGCTTGTGCGCGGGCCGCAGGTATATTTTTGTTTGTGCAATAGCACAAGGCAAAAATACCGAGCCGGGTGAGGCACGAATGCTTAGAGTGCCGTAAGGCCGGAGCGCGACGGCGCGAGGCGGGGTCGCGGAAATTTTCAGCAGAAAATTATCCGTGACTGAGAAAAATTTCCGTCAGGAAATTTATTCGTGTTCGCGCAAAACCTCCAGAGCGATGTCGCCCCCCACGACATCGTCCGAAAGTCCTTCATCCAGGCGCGATATGGGCCAAGCTTGCACCGTGCTCTCGTTAGGAATTATAATCAGTCCACTAGGGCCGCAGGTCGGTGCGGCCGCATAAATCTGATTTTATATATGGCAAAAGAAGCAAAGGAATTGGGCAAAGTGACGCATTGGTACGACAAAATCGGCGTGGCGGTGGTCAAGCTCGCGGGAGCGCTCAAGAAAGGGGACAGGATTAAGTTCAAGAAAGGGGACGACGAATTCGAGGCGACGGTGGATTCGCTTCAAATAGACCGTGCCGATGTCGACGGAGGAAAGAAAGGCGACGAGGTCGCCATGAAGCTTTCCCAGCGCCCGAAGGACGGCGCGTCGGTGTATAAAGCGGAATAAAAAGAGGCAAAGAAAAAACCGCGTCCCGCAAAGTGCGGGCGCGGCTTTTGTTTTGGCTTGCTAGAAGAGGAAATACCCCTGGATCGAGAGGCGTTCCACCGTGACATCGGCGATGGGAATCCTCCCGATGTCGATGGTGATGCCCTTCAGGGGACCTCCGCTTTCGATGGAAACCCCCGGCACGAGGATGAGCTTTTTGACCCCCACTCGGTCCACGGGTTCCCCGTTTCTCCTGACGGGCATGTTGTAGTACGTAAGCGGTGCGTGGATCCCCGGCAGGAACCTGAAGCCGTAGAACTCGAAAAGCTCGTACTGGTATATCGGGCCGACGAGGTACGTCGTGAGCCGATGACTGTTCCGGAGCGTGTCGACGGACCACCACCAGCGATGTTTCTCGCCCGCGTTGATGCGGCAGGCGAGACCGACGCCCCAGATGTTCTCGTTCAGATTCGAGCCCGGTTTGGCGTGGCTGTGCGAGGCTTTCACCCAGACGTGCGTCTTGCAGGACTTCAGCTCCTCGAGTTTCATGTCGAGGAGGTTCGAGTCCGGGCCGTGGCGGTAGAACAGCCCGTAGACGTCGCTTTTGTACCGCTCTCGCCGGGAATACCACGCCCGCAGGTTCTGCTCCGCTACCCGGTCGGCCGCTTCTTTCGAACTCGCATAGGCACCGCCCTGCCTTGGGACGGCATTTTCGTTGTAGAGCGAGAAGAAGAGCATGGCCGACGCTCCGATTGCGAGCAACTTGCTTTGTTCCAGAACAAGTTTCTCCGGATGCATGGCTTGCCCCGGAACGTACGCCGTTCGCATGGAGAACGGCATATCGTAGGCGAGCCCTTTAGGCCGGGGCTCGCCGGACTCGTTCTCTTTCTGTTCCCCGTTCCGGTTTTTCTCGAACTTGAGCTCCTCCTCCGATTGTTTTTCGGGCTTGAGTCCGCCGCCGGGCGATTCTCCCTTGATAAGGATTTCATCCACCACGAACGGTTCTGGCCGCATCGGTTCTTTCGGTTGCATGCCGCCGCATCCTCCGAGGAGGAAAGCGGCGAGTACTGCGATGGCCCTGTTCATCCGATCCCTCCATCAGACGATTACGTCCCCTCTGGCGAGGTACTGCTGTTTATAGTTCTACCGCCGCCGCGGCCCCGCGTCAATCACTCCCGCGATTGATTTTTAAGGGCGTCTATAGTAGGGTTGAGGGATATATTTCGGGCCGAAAAACCATGTCGCAAGACCAACTCATCAAGCTCGCGTGCGACAAATGCAAGCACGTCAACTACTGGAGCAGGAAGAACAAGAAGAAAGTGGAACGGAAGATTGAGCTCCAGAAGTTCTGCAATTGGTGCAAAAAGAAGACCGTCCACAAGGAATCGAAAAAGTAAGCTAAGCCTCGCGAAACGCGGGGTTTTTGCTATATTAGGACCATTGGGCTAATCCCGCCAAAGAGGCGGGACGCCCGAACATTTTGCGAAGCAAAATGTTTTAGGGTGGTTAGTTAAATGGCATCACTGCGGTCTCCACAACCGCTATCGGGGGTTCGATTCCCTCACCACCCGCAAAATAACGAGCGGGACGCATTGAGCGTTCCGCGACCATATTTTGCGCAAGTGGTGAGGGAATCGAAGGCGAGCACGGGTACCCGTTTAGCAAAAGGGGTCGCGCGAGCAGGGCCGAGAAATTTTCTTGAGCGACGGCGAAAGAAAATGTTCTTGGCCGACCCTCACCACCCGCAATGACATATTTTGGCGCCTTTATCCGTGCGCCAAAATATGGCATGCGAGAGGGAATCGAAAGGCGCAGGCCTTGGCCGAGCCGGGGTCGCGGA
>JAUYLU010000010.1 GCA_030699625.1 bacterium | reverse complement strand
TGCCGTACTTAGCGGCGGCGTTTTTGCGCTTGTCGCTCTACAGAGGCAGGCGTCGGAAATCCCGCCACTGGCTGAAGAGAAGAATAGGGGGTCCCAACACGAGTTAATCGGCAAGTCCCTGGAAGGGCGCGGAATCGAAGCATACACCTACGGAGACGGAGAAGAACATCTTGTGTTCGTCGGCGGCATACACGGCGGATATGAGTGGAACAGCGTGCTTCTCGCATATCAATTTATGGAGTATCTTGAGGAAAACCAAAGCGTCGTTCCCGACAATCTGACGGTGACCGTAATTCCGTCTGCTAACCCGGATGGAGTGTATTCGGTGGTCGGTAAAGAAGGCCGCTTTACCATCATGGATGTGCCCACCGATACAGAAGTGTTGAGAGCGGGGCGGTTCAATGCCCGCGGCGTCGACCTCAATCGCAATTTCGACTGCGAGTGGAAGCCCACGAGCATGTGGCGATCGAAGCAAGTGAGCGCCGGGTCGGCGCCGTTCTCCGAACCGGAAGCTATGGCTATCCGGAATTTTATTTTGGAAAATGATCCGGATGCGGTTATCTTTTGGCACAGCCAGGCCAACGCCGTGTATGCGTCAGAGTGTGGGGCCGGCATTCTTCCGGAGACGCTCGATATGATGAACGCCTACTCGCGCGCATCAGGATATCCGGCGGCCGAATCATTCGATCAGTACGAGATTACCGGTGCAGCCGAGGGGTGGCTGGCTTCTATCGGTATCCCAACGCTCACCGTGGAGCTTCAAACTCACGAGACCATCGAGTGGGAGCGAAACCTGGCCGGTATCAAGGCGCTTTTGGGGTACTATAGCCAGAAAACAGGGATAGGACGATAGGGTTATCGAGGATTCGTCCAATTGTAAAAATTCCAACTTCGCGCCAGATGGCCAGCAAACCTATGGACAAAAAGCCACGTTCAGCGCAAGGGATGTACTCAAAATACATATTTGGGATTGTCCTTTTACTGGTGCTTGGTTTTATATTTCGAGAGTCATTGGGAGTGCGGTGGAGACTTTTAAGCGCGGACCTTTTCCCGTGTAAGAATCCAATCACGTATTCCATAGGAGCGTTCGATACGCGCTTCGGGATATCCAAGGAGAGCTTCTTAAAAGCGGTGCGAGAGGCAGAAACAGTATGGGAAAAACCAATCGACAGAGAACTTTTTTCCTATGCTCCCGACGGATATTTGCGCATCAATTTGGTGTATGACTATCGCCAGAATACGACCCAAACACTGCAAAGATTAGGGTTCAAAGTAGATCAAAACAAAGCTTCTTATGAAGCGCTTAAGCAAAACTATGAATCAATGGTCTCCCAGTTCGAACAGACTAAAAGCGTACTTGAGCCTCGCATGGAAGCTTTTGATATACGAAGAAACATATATGAAAGCGATGTCAGGCGCGCCAATAGGCAGAAAAATATTTCCAAAGAGGAATATGAGCGCTTACGTGCGGAAGGGGACTCTCTCGAGCGTGAAATAGTAGTGCTTAATGAGATGCGAGCAGATTTGCGAAAAAAAGTAGAAGATATTAATGTCCTTGCTGGGGCCCTCAACGATTTAGCAAAAGCGCTTAATCTTGATGTCGCTCATTACAACGAAATAGGGGACTCTTTTGGCAGCGAATTTACTCAAGGACTATATGAAAGCCACGGAGAAGGCGAAGGCATCACCATATTCCAATATAATTCCTATGGGAAATTAGTGCGGGTATTGGCGCATGAATTGGGCCACGCCCTTTCCCTCGAACACCTTGATAATGCAGGAGCCATTATGTACAGGCTTAATGAAGGGGATAATGAGACAATTACGCTGGATGACCTTCTGGCCCTAAAAACCCGCTGTAGGATTAAATAGAGGTTTCTCGGGGCAAGGCCCCGAGGTATTACAGGAACTCGCTTCGCCTGCCTGCGCCGGGTTCGTCGCGGCAGGCCGCGCGGTATTGAACCTTTGATACGACTTCGCTCGGACGAACTGAAGGCAAGTTTTCATGTCGCTCCTCGCTCGTCGTAATAAAAAAGCCAAGAGAGGCATACACAATGATTGAAAAAGATTATTGCGCGACGTCGGTGAATATTACCAACCTTTGAGTATAACTTAACTGGTCCGGATTCCAGGCGCCCTCGCAGGTGATGAGGTTAAGATGAACGCCGTTGTCCTTGGAGGTAAAAACATCGATAGCATTCGTCGCCGGATCATAATTGCGGCTCTCCCGAACTATAAAAGTGATGGATTCGCCTTTGTCGTTTTGCACATACAGCGTGTCCCCCGCGCGCAACTCGTTTAAATCACTGAACACGCCCGGTTTCGTCATTATTCCCCCGCGTATCTGAGCAACGTGTCCGGTAACAACAGCGGTGCCATGTTCTCCGGGGCGCGCACTGCCCGTAAACCATCCTACGTCGACAATGTTGTCCGGTATTTCCATTGCCCCATCGGACGTAAGGCCCGTATGTTGGAAGCCCGCATCGACGCTTAGCTTTGGAATTTTGAGACGCACCGGGGACCCGTCTTTGTTTCTCACCACTGCCGCGCTTGTTGTTTCGGCGGTACCTTGCACCGGAGTTATATTGATTGGTGCCGGTGTTGCCGCACTGTTAATTTTTCCCCTTGAAATAGGGCCGAAAAAACCGGCTGAAGGAGAGATGCCTACGCTCGCCTGCCATGCGCCAAGCGCGGTCCTGGTAAGGGGACCAAAGTAGCCGCTTGGGGTAAGAATTTTTAGAAAACCGCCGGAAATTAAAAATTGCTGTAGCGCGGATACGTCATTCCCGCGGCTTCCGAGCGCAAGGTTATGTGTAAACGTAAAACCTACCGTGGGCGTGGTGGATGAGAAACCCTCTGCCCTCGCGCCGCTTGGCGTTACAGAAACACAGAGTAGCAAGGTTATAAACCATATTCTATCTAATTTTTTCATTCAAATTCATTATGCCATATAAGAATTCTTTTTTAAAAGAGTATAATTAAGAAATGAAGTATATTTCCTTCATTTTTTTTCTCCTTCCTTTCATTTTTTTCCAAGTAGTTCATGCCGCGCCTGCCGTCTCCGTCATTCCCGAAACCGTCATGCAGGGCGAGCCCTTCATGGTGCAGATAGAAGGAGCGGCGCTTCTCGACGTGAAGAAAATGTCTTTCGAGGGGAAGCGGCTCAATGTGTTCTCATACGGCGGAAAGCCCTCGGCCTTGGTCGGCATCGACCTCAATAAAAAACCAGGAACTTATGACTTAAACATGGTACTGGCTTCAGGGGAAACTCTAACGAAGCACGTCATCATCGGCGCGCGCGAAAAGGTGGAAGCGCCGCTTGGCATACCGGCGAAGCTCGGCGGCAACACGCCCGCCGCGCGGAAAAGCGTGGTGCTTTCGCTCGCGCGGGAAAACGCGGCTTTGAACGGCCTGCGCTCCATCAAGAAGGCGCTCTGGTCGGAGAAGTTCGACTTTCCTGTGGCCAACCCCATTGTCACCGACGCCTACGGCTATTCACGGAAAACCGGCGAGTATTCCATCGCCCACAAGGGGACCGATTTCAGGGCGAAAGAGGGGACGCCCGTCCTCGCCATGAACCGCGGCATCGTGCGCTTCGCCCGGGAGACCCGCATCTACGGAAAGACCGTGGCCGTCGACCACGGCCACGGCGTCATGACGCTCTACATGCACCTTTCGAAAACAAAGGTGAACGTCGGCGAGCTCGTGGCGAAAGGGCAGGAGCTCGGCCTTTCTGGAAAGACCGGCTACGCCGAGGCGCCGCATCTTCATCTTTCGGTGAAAATCGGCGGCGTTTCCATAGACCCCATGAAGTTCATGGAGCTTTTCTGACGCCCTCATGAGACTCGCTCCATACGCGCCGAACGTCTTCCTCGTTCTCATTATCGCGTCATGGGCGGCGCTCTTTCTCTTTTCTTCGCCCGACGAGTTCGTCGAGTACATCGGGGTCGACAACGGCTACCTCCTCGTGCTTCTTCTCTCGTTCATAAGCGGGCTCTCCGTTTTCGGCCTCGCCCCGTACCACCTCGCGCTCATCGCGGTCGCGGCGGCCGGCCTCAATCCGTATTTTCTCGCGCTCCTTGCCACGCTCGGCCTCGCCATCGGCGATTCGACCTCCTATTTCCTCGGCTATCAAGGAAGGACGCTCATTCCCCAAAGGATGGAGCGCGCCGTGGAGAAGGTCTCGGCGTTCCTCAAGCGGCACGAGGGACAGCTCCCGATCTACATTTTCCTTTACGGCGCGCTCGCGCCGTTCTCGAACGACTTCGTCGGCGTGACCCTCGGTCTCGCCCGGCACCCGTTTTGGCGGGTGATGCTCCCGCTCTCGCTCGGCACGCTCGTGTTCAATACCGCCGTCGCGCTCTCCGCGCCGTACGCCTACGAGCTCCTCGAGACGCTTTTGCAGTAAGGCTCGGGCGTCTATACTGTATCCATGGGAAATATTTTTTTCAGGAGCGGTTCGTACGCGTGGTGGCAATTCGGGCTCTTCAAGCTCTCGCTGCTTTCCTTCGGCATCGCCATCGGCGCGTATTGGCAGGAAGTCTTTTTGCCGTACGTCGCCTGGTTCGTGGTCGCAGGAGCCGTGTTCGGGCTGTACGTCGCGTACGTTTGGATCAAGCAATAAGCTCTCTATGGAACAGATCGTTGTCGGTTTCATTCTTTTGGCATTCGGAAGCCTCAATGCCGCAAGGCCTGATGTCCTACTGCGCTTTCAGATATGGAGCCAGCGCGTACTCATGGGCGCCGCATACGAGCCAAGCCAGCGCACCTATGCCATCGTCCGAATCTTCGGAGCCGTATTCATAGTGCTCGGCCTTGTGGTCATCACGGGGGCAATAAAATAAAAAAAGCACGCGCGTGCCGTTCACACACGCGCCGCCTTCTCGGCCGCGCCATGTTCTGACGGCACCGCTGTTTCGGTTGCCCGGCTTCTTTTTTCCTTGATGAGCTTTTTATAAAAAGCGAATGTTTTCGCGTCGATATGGTCCCACGGCATCGGCCGGCGGATGTCAAGGTCGCCGTCCCTGGCCGAATGGTCGAGCGACACATCCTGCGTAACGCCCGCTTCCGAGCCGTAATAGATGCTTACCGGGTTGTCTTGGGCGAACTGAAGCCCGATCCCTGTTTCCCATTTGCCCCAGTCGTTCCCAGATTCGAAGATGAGCCGGTTGCGGTCGGCGTTGTCGAGCACCGCGATGAGCGGGTACTCCTTGGGATAGAGCGAGTAGTGGAGCTTGAGAAGAAGCTTCGCGAAACGGAGGCGCGGGCGCTTCGGCTTCGCGATCTCCTCGATGACGATGTCGCGGAAGCGGAAATCGAGCATGGCGTCGAAGTACGGGGCGTACTGCCAGACCATTATCTCGTTGTGCTGGATCCGGATGAGGGAAAGCAGGTACACCAGGCTCTTGTACCTGAGATTCAGGGTTGGAAGCTCCCGCCACGATATCCTGCCCTTGACCGCCTCGCCGATGAGGATGGCGTCCGGGAATTCATTCTTGATAGCGGCGCGGAACTCCTTCCAGAACTCGTGCGATATGCCGATGACATGGTCGAGGCGCAGGCCGTCGACGCCTTGCCGAAGCCAGAATTTCGTCGCCTCGAGCACGTGCGCCTTCGCGGGAGGGTGGCCGAGGTTCAGCTTCGGCAGGTCCGTCACGGTGAGGAAGGTCTTGTAGCGGCCCGAGTCGCCGTAGAAGTGGAACCACTTGCGGTACTCGCTTTTCTTGTCCGCGGCCGCCGCGATGAAGTAAGGGTGCTTCTTTGAGACGTGGTTTATCGTCCAGTCCATGATGACCTTCATGTCCCTCTTGTGGGCCTCGGCGAGCAGATTTTTGAGATCGGGAAGGGTGCCGAGCCTCGGGTCCATCGAAAAAAGGTCCGTGGTGTGGTAGCCATGGTACTCCGTGCCCTTGACGAAGGGCGTCAGGAGCAGGACGTCCACGCCCAGTTTCTGCAGGTACTCCAGGCGCTCAATGACCCCCTTCAGGGTACCGCCGCAAAATTTCGGACCCTCGCATCCCCATCCTTCTTTATCGAGCTCTTTGCCTCTTGAAAAGCGGTCGATCAGTATGTTGTAGAAAACTGCCTTTTTCAGTTCCATACGGAAATGTAAGCCGAATAAGTTTTAAATCGCCTGCTCGCTCTAAAGTTTACTCCAAATATCGGAAATCACGTAGATACGGCGGGCGAGCGGCCTGATGCGATATACTGGCCATATATGGATATCGCACAGGCGGCGCGGGAGCTTCTGCGGAAAAATCGGCGCACCACCGACGGGCACCACTACACTCTGCC
>JAUYLU010000019.1 GCA_030699625.1 bacterium | reverse complement strand
GAAGGATCGATAGTCTGGGATGCTTCGAAGCCTGACGGGGCGCCGAAGAAACTCCTGGATGTAACGAAACTCCACAACCTCGGATGGAGGCATTCGATAAGCATCGAGGAAGGCATAAAAAAAACATATGAATGGTTCAGTAAAAATGTCGTCGCGTAGGAAAAAAACAAAGGCCGCGGGCCCCAAACAAAAAGTCTTCATCATCAAGAACGCTTTTCTCGAAGAGGAGGCGACCAAGCGGGCGCTTGCCGATTTCATATTGACTGCCCCCAAGCTCTCTATGGGCCAGCAGTGCGAGTCTTTTGAGCGTGCCTTCGCCGCCAAACAAGAGCGGAAAGAAGCGGTTCTTTTCAACAGCGGCGCCTCCGCGAACCTCGCCATGCTACAGGCCTTAAAAAATCTGGGTCGGCTCGAGCCGGGGGCGGCAGTCGGTTTCTCCGCGCTTACCTGGTCAACGAACATCATGCCTATCATCCAGATGGGATTCAAGCCGATCGCCGTCGACTGCGACGTGAATACGCTCAATGTGATGTCGCATAACTTGGAAGAGCGCCTCGCCCATGTCCATCTCGACGCCTTTTTCGCGACGAATGTCATCGGATTCACTGGCGACCTCCACAAGATAAAAAAGATATGCGACGAGCGCAATATCATCTTCATCGAGGACAACTGCGAATCGCTCGGCACCGAGCTGCCTGAGGGCAAGGCAGGCAATTTTGGCCTGGCGTCGAGCGTTTCGTTCTACGTGGCGCACCACATGTCGACCATCGAAGGAGGCATGGTATGCACCGATGACGAGGAATTCTCGGAGATGCTCCGTGTCGTAAGGGCGAATGGTTGGGACAGGAATCTGCACTCGCACCAGCAGGAAAAGTGGCGGAAGAAGCATTCCGTCGGCTCTGATTTTTACGCGAAGTTCGCCTTCTATGACCTTGGCTACAACCTCCGCCCCACCGAAATCACGGGCTTCCTCGGCCTCTCCCAACTGCAATTCCTCGACGAGAACATCAAGACCCGCCAACGCACCTATCTCCGGGCAGAAGAAGTCATGAAAAAGAACGACGAGCTTATCGTTCCCGAGCGCGGCCATCTCTCCGTGCATTCTTCATTCGTCATCCCGGTCCTTTGCAAAACCCCGACGCTGCGCAAAAAATACATCGCCAAGTTCAACGCCGCCGGCGTGGAGATACGCCCCATGATCGCAGGCAATATGCAGAAGCAACCATTCCATAAGAAATACGTTAAAGAGACGTTCCACTTGCCGAACACCGATTTCTTCCACCACAACAGCTTCTACTGCGGCAACTGTCCCGACTACACCGAGGAGGAGGTGGCGACCATCCTCGCCTGCCTCGAACCAGAACGCTAACATGCGATTGAACCTGCGTTCACTGTTCTCTCCCCTCCTCACGTTCTCGGAAACTCTCAAGATCTTCCCGAGAGCATTTCGCGGTTATGGAAGCCGTATTATCGCGCTCTCCATCCTGGGCTTCGGCGCTGGCCTCATCGAGGGCATCGGGGTGAACGCGCTCGTCCCTCTCTTCGGCTTCTTCGAGAAGAGCGGGCGTCATCCGACCGATTTCATCTCGCAGGCGACGGAAAAGCTCTTCGCGTTCCTCCACATCCCCTTCTCGGTGGTGCCTCTCCTCCTCTTCATGATCGGACTCTTTGTCCTGCGCTTCCTTTTCGTCGTACTCCACGGCTACATCGCGGCGCGTATCCAGACCGGCTACGGCCGCCGGGTGCGGCACGAGCTCCTCGAGCGCACGGTCCGCGCAGATTGGCCGTATCTCGTCACGCAGAAGCTCGGCAGGCTCGAGACGCTCATCAAGATCGACGCCCCGCAGTCCGCCGCGCTCCTCTCCCTCGTCGCGGCGCTCCTCATGGGCGCGGCGTCGCTCGCGGCGTACCTCTTCGTCGCCCTCAATATCTCGCAGACGGTCACCGTCGCCGCGCTCGGCTTCGGGGCCCTCATTCTCATTCTCTATCGTCCCCTCTTTCGTGTCGCCCACGGATTCGGTGAGCGCATATCGCGGTTGAACGAGGACATAGCGCACCACATCAACCAAAGCATTCTCGGCGTGAAGACGGTCAAGGCGCTCGGTGCCGAGGACGCGGTGCTTGGGATCGGGGAGCGTCTGTTCGAGAAGAGCCGCAGGATACAGCTCTCCTCGGAAGTCCTCTCCAGGGTGACTGTCGAGTCGCTCCAGCCGCTCGGCATCATCTTCATCGCCGCCACAGTCGCTTTCGCGTTCTATCGAACATCGTACAATCTCGGGGCGCTCGCCGCGCTTGTCTACCTCATGCAGAGGGTCCTCCTCTACACGCAGAACCTCAACGGGACCATCTACAACATGAGCAACATCCTCCCCTACGCGAAGAACGTCGTGCGCTACCTCGAGGGGTCCAGGCAGGCGCAGGAAGAAACCGAGACGGGTTCAGGGGAGTTCCGCTTCAAGGAAGAGCTTCGATTCGACGGCGTCTCGTTCTCCTACCCCGATCGCGGCGGAACGCTCGGCCCGATCTCCTTCAGTGTCCGCCCCGGGGAAATGCTCGGCATCGTGGGTCCATCGGGTGCCGGTAAGACGACGATCTTCGACCTATTGCTCCGATTCCTCCGCCCGGAACAGGGACGGATCGAGATCGACGGCGAGGACATCCGCGGTATCGACATCAAAGCGTGGCGCAAGAAGATTTCGTATGTCCCGCATGACATCTTCATCCTGAACGACACCATCGCGGGGAACATCCGATTCTTCGACGAAGGGGTGGACACGGACGACATCGCCCGCGCCGTCAAGATGGCACACCTCGAGGAATTCGTCGCGGGGTTACCGGACGGAATCGACACGGCGGTCGGTGAACGCGGAGCGCTCATTTCCGCGGGACAGCGCCAGCGCATCGCGCTCGCCCGCGCTCTTGCGCGGCGACCGGCTATCCTCCTCCTCGACGAAGCGACGAGCGCTCTCGACGCCGAATCTGAGCAACACATCCAATCGGCCACCGAGGAACTCAAGAAGGAGATGACGATCCTCGTGATCGCGCACAGACTCACGACGGTGCTCGACGCCGACAGGCTCCTTGTCGTCGAGGAAGGCAGGATCGTCGAGGAAGGGGCTCCGCGTGAGCTACTGAAAGATAAGGAAACCTACTTCTATAAGACATATAACCTCAGGAAATAAGGCGGCGCCATGAAAGCTTTCGTCAAAAAACTACTTCCGCAACGACTACTTGAAATGATTCAAGAAACCCGCAACCAATATGGCGCCTGGATGAGAAACCGGCGAATTGGCGGTTGGAGCGTCAAGGACGTCTACGAAGGCCACTTCAAGGTCACCTACCGAGGCGTTCCCGCGCTCAAGTGCCCGTTCGACTACGTCATCTATCAGATGCTCCTCGGGCAGGTGCGCCCCGATCTCGTCATCGAGATTGGCACCAACCACGGCGGCGGCGCGCTGTACCTCGCCGACCTCATGGAGCTCGCCGGAACGGGAACCGTGCACACCATCGATATCGAGGACCGAGCGGAACGCCTGGTACGGGAGCACCCGCGCATCAAGCGGTTCCTCGGCGGATGGGAGGGATACGACGTTACGAACGCCCGGGGCTTCGAAACGGTCATGGTAATCGACGACGGATACCATCGCTTTGACCACGTTCTCGGGGCGCTCCTCAAACTCTCTCCCTTGGTGAGCGTCGGGTCGTACTACATCGTCGAGGACGGCATCGTCACGAGGCTCGAGCGGAGCGAAGGGCCACTCGACGGCGGACCGCTCCGCGCCATCCATGAATTCCTCGCCGAGAACAAGGATTTCGAGATAGACCGCCGCTCCTGCGACTTCTTCGGCTTGAACGCCACGTTCAACGTTGATGGCTATTTGAAACGGATCAGATAGCGCTCGGAAAAGCTATGGCAAACGTATTCATCGGCATGCCGGTTCATAACGGGGAACGCTTCATCCGCGAAGCGCTCAACTCGATTGTCAGCCAAAGCTACGGCGACTGGCGACTTTTCATTTCGGACGACGGTTCAACGGATGGAACCCGGGAAATCTGCAGAGAGTACGCTTCGAGAGACCCGCGCATCACGTACCATCGGCAGGAAAAAAATTCAGGGATGTTCACTAACTTCAAATTCGTGCTCGACCGAGCAAACGCGCCTTTCTTCATGTGGGCGGCGCAGGATGACATCCGCGAACGTGACTATCTCTCCGCGTGCCTCGATTACTTCGCGCGTGAACCCGAGCTCGGACTCGCCACGACGGTCATGGCGGCCATAGACTCTTTCGGACGAACATTGATCGAGGAGCGGGACCTCGTCGGCTTTTCGGGGGAACCGAGCGCTAGCAAGATCGCACGCTACATACTACAGCCGGAGATACTCGGGAAATGCAATCTCATGTACGGACTCTTCCGTATAGAAGCCGCGCGCGCCGCCTGGCAGGCCTACCCGCAACGGCATGTATGGGGCCAGGACTATCACTTCTCGCTCTCCCTTGTCGCGCGCTTCGGCGTCGCCATAGACGAGCGAGTGCTCTGGAAGAAGCGCCTTGGCGGCGCGTCGAGCCCTGCCGCTCTTGAGGGCGACCGGCCGGAAGCGGCTCGGCGCCTCAGCTACGGGAACCCGAAGAACCTCATGTTCCCCTTTGGCCGCTTCGGGAGCTACCTTGCCGGCCACCGGGAAGCACTCAAGGGTACCTCGTACCGGCCGCTCGCTTTTCTCCTCTTTCTTCGCCTGCCGCGGGCGTTTCTTATTCACGTAAGAGAGCGGGGCTTTAAAAGATGGATAAGGCGTGCGATAAATAAGCTATGGCAATCATCGTAAAAACGTACGGCGGATTAGGCAATCAGCTGTTTCAGTATGCATTCGCGCGCGCGGTCGCTTCAAAGCTTAAGACTGACTTCCGGCTCGATGTCGATCTCACCCCCATTTACGCGCACTTAAAAATCCATCCCTATGCGCTCGGTTACTTCAATACCAGAATAGAGAAAGCTGCGGATTCCGACATGTGGGGCTTCGTATGGCTTAGACGCCGGAAGAAGTTCTTCAATTTCGCCTATCGCCACATGCGACTGAAACGAAAACTGCTTCCCTTCTATTACCCCGAGAAGACGTTCGCCTTCGACCTGGACGTTTTCAATCAAGGCGATCCAACCTATTTTGATGGCTTCTGGCAAACAGGGAGATATTTCGAGAGCATCGCTGATGAAATCCGGCAGGAAATCACGCTCAAGGAGCCGCTCTCTCCTTACAGCCGTGAAATCGAGGGAAAAATAAAAAAAGAGGAAACTCCTATCTCTCTCCATGTGCGCCGCGGCTTTTACGTCTCCGACGCGACCTCAAGCGCATTTCACGGCGTCTGTTCTCCCGAATACTACGAAGCGGCCATCCGTTACATCACCGAACGCGTTAAAAATCCTCACTTCTTCATTTTTTCAGACGACTATCCATGGGCCGCTGAGAATTTCAAAACACTTCAGTATCCGCACACCTGTATCAATAACCCAGAAGCACTCGGCCATGAGGACATGACACTGATGTCGAAATGCCACCATCACATCATCGCCAACAGTTCTTTTTCATGGTGGGGCTCCTGGCTCAACCCGCGCAAGGACAAGATAGTCATCGCGCCGAAAAAATGGTTTGCCAACGCCCCCAAGAACGACACTCGCGACCTTTTCCCAGAAAACTGGATTAAAATGTAAGGTTCCGTCGGTCAAATAAAAAACGCCCGTCGCGGGGTTGGCGAGGGCGTTTTAAGTAAGCGGAAGCTAGCGGGTGCGGAGGCCCTGGAGGCCTACGCGCGCTGCTTCCTGCCGCATGGCGGCGGCGAGATCGATGCGCTGCTTGTCGCGCTTCGCGTTCCACTCGGGGCCGCTTTCGGCTTTTGTCTGCTCTTCGGGGTGCCGATACGGGACGGTGATGGAGACGATCTTCATCTCCTCTTTGATGGCCCAGATGAACGGCACGATGATGACTTCCCAGTTGTCGCTTCCCTGGCTGCCATCGTACTTGAGAAAGAACTCCATGGCGCGGGCGCTCCAGACGCGGGGTCCGAACATCCAATCGATGTCGGCGCGTCCGGTGATGCCGGCAATCTCCCAGATGGCCCGGAGCTCCGACCAATGCTGATAATCGGGGTAGCTCTCGAGCGATTCGCGGCGCGGCATGACGATGTCGCATTCGCCGGAGAGGACCGGCGCGATGCACTGCGCAAGATACGGAACGAGGGTGTGCTTCTCCGGCTCGATCCATACCACCGCCTTCGCGCCCTTTTCGAGCGCCGACCGGAAGCACTGCCTGCGCGAAGCGCCCATGCCAGGTTTTTCCTGCCGCTCGACATGGACATACGCGCCGCCTGCAGCCTGCAGCGTCTCTGCCACGTCGGAAATCGGTGAACCGTCGACAACCACCATGGTATAGTAGCGGGAAGCTGCGGCAGTGACAGTGCGCCGCGCGAGCCTAACCCGCAAATCAACCGAGTTGCTGAACACTGTCGTTGCGAGGACTACATCCAAGGCAATTCTCCTTAGTTGTGGCGTTTCGTTAGAGGGAACTTTTACTTTTTTAAGTATAACATACTTTTTGGTTTATTGCAATAGCATCGCTAAAAAATGCCTTAAAATATGGGGAAAAACAGCGAAATGTATATACTTTATGCAAACTTATGACCTTTACGTGGAGTTATAAGTGCTGACATGTGCGGGATATTCGGCATCACGGGGGAAACGGCCCTTACCATGGAAAAGTCGAAAATCGACTCCATGCTCTCTTCCCTTTCCATGCGCGGCCCAGACGACCATGGAGTAGAGAGGCACAGAAATTGCATTCTCGGCCATACCCGTCTCTCCATCCTTGACCTTGCCCAAGGCCACCAGCCGATGCGCGACGGCGAGCGCGATATCACTATTACGTTCAACGGGGAAATCTATAATTATCTGGAGCTCAAAACCGCCCTGCAAAAGCGCGGACATGCTTTTTCGACAAAGTCAGATACGGAAGTAATCCTGAAAGCCTACAGAGAATACGGAGAGGAATGTCCCGCCTATTTGGAAGGGATGTTCGCATTCGCCATCTGGGACGAAGAAAAGAAAACGCTCTTCTGCGCCCGGGACCGTTTTGGCGAAAAGCCTTTTTATTATGCCGCCACGAGATCCGGAGGATACATCTTCGGCTCCGAGATAAAATCACTCATCGCTTCCGGAGAAATAGATCCGAAAATAAGCAGGGAGGCGATAGATATATACTTGAGCCTCATGTACATTCCCCCGCACATGAGCGTGTATGAAAACGTTTCCGTGCTGCCGCCAGCCTCGCTCCTTATCGTCAAAGACGGCGTGCTGGCAACGAGAAAATACTGGGAGCTGGAGAAAAAGACGCTCGACACTCCCTACGCGGTTGCCAAAATGAAAACGAAGGAACTGCTTGAGAGGTCGGTCAAAAAAATGATGGCGGCGGACGTCGAAGTGGGCACCTTTTTGAGTGGCGGCGTGGATTCCACCCTCGTCACCCACTTCGCCCAGGCGACGGCGAACTCGCCCGTAAAAACGTTTTCGGTCGGCTACGAGGACTACATCAACGAGCTGCCGTTCGCCAAAGAAGCATCGGAGAAATTCGGCACCGACCACTATACCCTGCAGGCCAAGGGAGAGATGACCGACCATCTTATGGAAATCTCCCGCTATCTCGACGAACCGCATGCCGACCCTGCGAACCTTGCCCAATACCTCGTCTCAAAGTTCGCCCGCTCAAAGGTGAAGGTGACATTGACGGGAGATGGGGCCGATGAGCTCTTCATGGGTTACGGCTGGTACTGGAAACACCACAACCTTTCCTGGAAAGCGCATTTCCTCGACAAGGCGCTTTCCCACCCGTTCAAAAACTTCATAAAGGGCCTGGAAGTTTTTACGCCCAGAGAAAAAAGCTTCCTCTGGGGCGCCGCCGTGAAAAGCAGATCCTTCGTCCCAGATGCCATCTCCGGCGAAAATCTTGGACAGACGGAGAAGGTCAATCTTTTCGACCTTACCTTCTATCTTCCCGGCAAGCTACTCTCAAAAGTGGACAGGATAGGCATGATGAACTCGCTCGAAACCAGGTGCCCGTTTTTGGACCGTGAATTTGCCGAGTTCGCTTACAATCTGCCGGAGCATTTCAAAATAGACAGGAAAAGCGGAAAGTTGATATTGAAAGACCTTCTCTCCGACATAATGCCAAAGGAGTTCGTGTATCGGAGAAAACAGGGATTCGGCGCCCCCATCGATAAGTGGCTGCGGAGTGAAAAGATGGAATCCTTCGTAAGGAAGACGCTCAGCGGTACCATACCGAAGTACACTTACCTGAAAAAAGAGGAGGTAATGAAGGTCCTTCGGATCTTCTACGACAAAAAAGACGATGCATTTTCCTACAAAGTATGGGCGCTCCTCTGCCTCGCACTCTGGTTCGATTTTCACCCGCCGCGCCATGAATAAGATTTACCGCCTTCTGTGGGCATATCGAAACAAAATGACCAACAAGCTCTGGGGCATTGCCCACGTGCCCGCCCGCGGGACCAAAAAGGGCGAGGTGCTTATCTCCTACATTACCGAGCCGTTTACGCTACTGCCATGGGAGAAATTCTCGAACTATCACACCATGTATTGGGAATGCCACGAGATTGCGCGGCTCTTTAGCGAGAAGGGATACGCCTGCGACATCGTGAATGCTAAAGACGAAGCGTTCGTGCCCAAAAAGCCTTATGCGGTTTGCGTCGACGCCGAGAATGGCCTCAGGCGCTTCGCTCCTTACCTACCGAAAGACTGCAAAAAAGTCTTTCACATTCTCATCTCGCATTGGGAGGAGTATAACGAGGCTGAAGAAAAACGGTTAGGCGATCTTAAGAGAAGGCGCGGGGTCCGCCTCTTGCCACGGCGCAGGATGACGCCATCCGAGAATGCGCACGTAGCCGATTTCCTCGAAGGATTTGGTAATAGAACTGCCTTCTCTTCGTTCGATAGATTCAAAAAGCCAATATTCTTCATTCCTATTTCCGCCGCTCTCATGCTCGATTTTCCCGAACGGAAAGATTTCGAAAGCGCGCGGCGGCATTTCATGTGGTTCGGCGGGGGCGGTGCCGTACTCAAAGGGCTCGACCTTGCGCTTGAGGCCTTCGCCATGACGCCCGAGTTCAATCTCCACGTGTGCGGCCCTATCCACGGCGAGCAGGATTTCATCGACGAGTACTGGAAGGAGCTTTACGAGACAAAAAATATCAAGGTCTATGGGCGTCTCGACATTGGGAGCCCGCAATTCGCCGAGCTTGTGAACAAATGCGGGGCGGTGATCTATCCCTCGGGGGGCGAGGGCTCATCGGGCGCGATTGTGCAAGCGATGCACGCGGGTCTCGTGCCCATCATCACCCATGAGACCGGCATTCAGGAAGACGCTGAATATATTCCGCTCGAAAACCCGACTCCGGAATCGGTCGCGGCGGCCGCGCGGGCATTCTCCGAAATGCCGGCGGAGGACATCCGCCGACTCTCGAAAAAGATATGGTCGTATGCGCGGGCCCGCTATACCCGCGCGGAGTTCAGCAAGGCATACAAGAAGTTCATCGAAGAGAAATTACATCTATGAAACCGCTCATCAGCGTCATAATTCCCACCTATAATTGCGAGAGTACCATCGCGACGGCACTTGAGTCGATTATGCGGCAGACTTACCAAAACCTCGAAATTATCGTCGTTGACGACAACAGCACCGACCGGACCAAGAAGGCGGTACAAAGCCTCGCGGGAAAAGACAACAGGATCGTGATAGTGGATGCCCCCGACGATCGAGGGCGCTTTGACGCCGTCCTAGGTCGCAATGTAAATGCGGGATATTCCGCCCGCAATGTTGGCTTCGCCCGGGCCCGGGGCGAGTTCATCACTTTTCAGGACGCCGATGACGCCTCGTTCCTCAACAGAATCGAGATTCAGCACGCGCTTCTCCAAAAATATGGCGCGACTCATGTCACGCTCGATTGGGTTCAATTCAGCGAAAAACATCTGAACAAGCGCCTGGACGCATCCCCTTTTATCAAAAGCGGCGGAATGACGGGACCTGACGAGCTTTACCGGATGTCACAAAGGTCCAAGGGATTAGCGGCAAAGCTCTCGACGGCGCTCAATGAGGCGGTCCCGTTTCACCTCAAAAGAAAGAGGGTCGTCAATAAGCTTTTTTTCGGCTCGCTTGAAAATTATCCCGGCGCGGGAAATTCTCCACTCTTCCGGCGGGAAGTAATCGAAAAGGTGAAGTTCAGGCCCCTGAAAGAGCGCGTGTGGCCTTCGTTCATGGGCCGCGGAGCCGATAAGGACTTCAATTTCCAGGTGGCAGAGACGTTCAAAAACAGCTATATGTTCTCCATTCCACTCTATATGTGGCGGGTGAAAAACCAAAATATAAAATACAAAGACGGCATCGCCGGGAACCTGCTATAAAGGAAAAGCCGGCTTTTCGGGCCGGCTCTCTCGGGCATTACGGAACTCAGGTGGCAAGCTTGAGGGGAGGACGAAACCCGAAGTCCACGACCCGCTCGATGTAGCTTTTCTTTTCCGCGTACTTGGCGACTGCCTGGCGCAACCTATCGCTGGAGAGACGGATGCCGTGCCGTTCGAGCGCCGCGGAGGTGTCGACCCTGATCGTTACGTTCGACTCGTCGAAGTCATCCCATTCGTAGAGGAAAAGTCCGTCCTCATCGATGCACAGGTTCTTTCCGAATCCTTTTGAGAAAGGTCCTCTCGTCTGGCTGAAAACGAAAATGGAACCGATGAAGGACATACTGTTTAGCTTCTTGATCTCGCGATCCTGGTTGATCAGACGGATCAGAAAATCGAGCCTGCGGGATTCGTCCAGATTCCATGCCCCTTCTCCGCCAAGTTCAAAATACCTTCGGTGGATGGCCTCGATCAAGCCGTACGCCTCGGCGGGAATTCTCCTCGAAGCGCTGAATCTTAAGACCCACCGCATCAGTGTTTTAAGCATGGGAATGCCCCTTTCGTATAGATGAGATGACTTCAAAAGATGAACCAGACCAAACTGGGTTTGATTATAACATTTCGATTTTAAAAGTCAAATCTATCGCGTAGAGGTACTCCAAAGGATAGTGCGGCGCAATCCTTGCTTAAACGGCGTGAACGAAAGACGTTTCATTTCCTTCCTTATCCTCGAGAGATCGAGCCGCACCACCTTCGGGTCTTTGCCGATGTGGGACAGCCGCGAAGCGGCAAGGGGAATAGAAAATTTCGCGCTAGTCTCCTTGGCAATCCTTTTCGCGAGGTCAAGTATCGAAATCTGATCCTTCCCGCCCACGTTGTATACCATTTCCCTTCCATTGAAGGCGGCGAAAAGGATCATGGCGACGACATCGGCGACATAGCCGTACGTCCGCACCGCCCGCCCGCCGTCGAGCAGGCGTATTTCCTTGTCGCGGAGCGCTTTCCATATGAAATCACTCATCACGCGCGCATCGTCTTTCGGGAGTCCCGGCCCATATACGGCGGAGATGCGCATAATCTTGACGCTTCTTTTCTTCTCCCTGGCATATGCCGCACAGAGCGCTTCTCCCAGGCGTTTCGATTCCGCGTACACCGAACGCGGGTTATGGAGCGGGCTGTTGCCGTTAAAATCTTCTTTTACGGGAATTAATTTTTGAGGAATGTCGCCATATACTTCCGCCGAACTAAAAAAAACGAAAGTGGCGTGCGGCGACCCTTCGAGGAGCCGCACCGACGCATCGACATTGACCGCCATCGTTCCCGCCGGATCGCTCACGAAACGCGCGGGCTGGGCATATCCGGCGGCGTGGAAGATATAATCGTAGCCGCCGAGCGTAAATGGTTTCGCCAAATCGACGCGGTGATACGAGATTTTTTTGTCAAAACGCATCAACCCCTTGAGAACGGCGCGCGGAGCGCCTTTCCCCGCCGTATCAATCCTGATCCGGAGCCGCTTGTCGCGGTTCGCGAGCGAAAGGGCCGCCACGACATATTGTCCGATGAGCCCGTTCGCGCCCGTGATGAGCACTTTCTTGCCTTTCGCTTTTTTCACATCGACGCGGCCGAGCATCTCACGGACGTCGCGCTCGATGATGTCATTCATGACTGTCCACCTTCTTCACCTTCGGTCCGCCTCCGGGGAGCGGCGGGTTCTCCCAGCCCGGCGCAGGCTCGATATACATATTTTTCTTGAATTCCTCGCGCGGCAGGTACGGATACATGTCCTCGATGGGGGTAGCCCAACCGAACACGCGCGGCTCATAGGAGTACCAACTGCCGATGTCGACGTCGCAGACAAGCGGGCCGTTATGGGCGAGCACTTTCCTTATCATGGCGCGGATATCCTCATTCTTCGAAAGCGTGCAGGTGGCGATGCCATAGGCGTCCGTGATCTTCACGAAATCGGGAGCCACGTATCCCTTGGGACCCGACGCCTCGTGGCGCCCTTCGACGTTCGTATCCTGAAAAGCCTTAATGATGCCGTAATTATGGTTGTTGATGATGAAAGTCTTCACCTTGATGCCGTAGGTAAGGAATGTCTGGAGTTCCTGAATGTTCATATTGAATCCCCCGTCGCCGATGATGCAGACGACGTGCTGCTTTTTTTTGTCCGAGGCGAACCAGGCGCCCATGGCGCCGCAGAAAGAGAAGCCCATCGGTGAATTGCCGTTGTTGGTGATAAAACGCTGTCCCTTTTTCGTCTCGAAGGCGTGGTTCGAGACCACGATGTTCCCGCCACAATCGGCCACGAGGACGTCATTCTTCTTCATCTCCTCCGAAAGTATCCTCATGAAGGCATACGGATTGACGTGTTTTTTCTGCTTGAGGAATTCCGGGAGCACGGGGTCGTATTTCTCCTTCCATTCCATCACCTGCTTCGTCCACGACGATACGTCGGGAAGCGACGTCTCTTCGAGCCTCTTCAAAAGGCGCTCGAGAAAAAGCTTGGCGTCGGCATGGATGCTTACGTCGAACGGCACCTGCTGGAGCTTTTTCTGGAGCATTGCCGGGTCAACATCCACTACATACTTTTTAGCGGCACGGGCGAACGTCTTCAGGTTCCCGCCGGTGATTCGTCCGGAAATGCGGCTTCCCACCGCGAGCAGGAGGTCGCTGTTCTGAATGCCGAAGTTGCGGCCGCGACCGCCGTAGGTACCGACGCGGCCGCCGTAGTACTCGTAGTCGGACGGCACGATGTCGAGCGCGTTCCAGGTGGGGAACATCGGGATCTTCAGTTTTTTCCCGACTTTATGGAGAAGATCGTTCGCCTTGGCGAGGCCTACCCCCTGTCCGATAAGCATGGCCGGCCGCTTCGCCGTCTTCAGGTCACGCAGGAGCCTGTCGATCTTTTTGTCGACGAGCTCGATATCGTAAGCGGTGCGTTCGGCGTCGGCATCGAACCCGACGAGCTTTTCCGGATCGATCTCCGCTTTCTGGAGGTTCATCGGGATATCGAGATGCACCGGCCCCGGACGGCCATCGGTGGCGAGAAAGAGCGCTTTTTCAAGCTCGTATTTTATCTCATCCGCTTTGGTGATAAGCTTTGCGTATTTGGTGATCGGCGAAACGATGGCCACGATGTCCGTTTCCTGAAATCCGACCTGGCGGATGGAAGGATCGGCGCGGAGAAAGTCGGAGTTTATCTGCCCCGTGATAAAAAGCGCGGGAACCGAATCATAGAAGCAGTTGCCGATTGGCGTCACAAGGTTCATGCCGCCGGGACCGGAGGTGGCGATGGCGACGCCGGGAAGCCCCTTTACTTTGGCATATCCCTCGGCGGCAAAACCCGCCGCCTGCTCATGCATGACCGCCACATATTCGGTCTTTTTTGAGCGCGTGAAGGCGTCGATAAGGTAGGCATTGGCCGCCCCCGACACCACGAACATCTTGTCTATCCCCTTCTCGGCGAGGTGGTTAATGACAAAATCGGCTAATTTCATAGGTAGTAATGTACCCTATTACAACGCTTTAGGCAAAGCGGAGGTTATAGAAGATTACCCCTTCGTTTCCGGGGCTTTCCGGGCAGCACGCGTAAGCCGCCGGCACCCCTCACGCAACCTTTTCTCCGGGGCGGCATAGCAAATTCGCACGTAGTTTTTCCCAACGGGACCGAACCCAGAACCGGGACAAACCACGACGTTGTGCCTCTCCATGGCATACTTCGTGAACTCGTCTCCGTCCATGCCCGTTTTGGATACGTCGATCATGAGATAAAAAGCTCCTTTGGGTTTTGAGAACGCGAACTCCTTGACCTCGCCCAGTTCTTTCACGGCAATGTCGCGCAGTTTCTTATATTCGCTGAAATAAGGGCGGGTAAACCGATGGCGATTTTCGAGTGCCATAACACAGGCATCCTGGAGAAACGGCGGTACGCACGAGACGATGGTCTGCGAAAGAAGCGCTATTTTCTCGATAACCTTCTCCGGACCGACGGCATATCCCACCCGCCATCCGGTCATGGCAAAAGGCTTGGAAAAACCGCTCGTCACGATGACGCGTTCGCGGCACTTGTCGAGCACGCCCGGTGAAAAATGTTTTCCTTCGTACACAAACGGAGCATAAATCTCGTCGGAGAGCACGTAGAGATTGTGTTTTTTTGCTAGGGCGTATATTTTTTTGACGTCCTCTCTCGAATACACCGCTCCGGTGGGGTTCGACGGAGAATTGAGGACGATGACGCGGGTCTTCTTAGTGATGCGCCGCGCTATTTCCTTCGGGTCATAGCGGAACCCATCACCATGACGGACTGGCACGCGTACGCC
>JAUYLU010000018.1 GCA_030699625.1 bacterium | reverse complement strand
ACAAGAAGTGCCTTCTTGCTGTACTCCCTGCTGTTCGCGAGCGTGATGACGTGACCAGAAGCCACCTCATCTGGCACGTTTTTTTTCAATTCTTCGGCAAAACTGCCGCCGCGTTCAAGCGCAAGCACGGACGGCACGAGATAGACGTAGAGATTATAGGCGGGCTGGGCTGTCATGCCGATGACCCCGAATACGCGGTAATTTCTGTATAGCCACGGAGAAAGCACGAGGAGAAAGATGACTGCGAAGAGCGCTGCATGGACAAGTTTCTTCCGGACTGTAAATGCATGCCGGAGATGCCACAGAAGAAAGGGAACGAGCAATACCGGAAGGTACTGCGCCGTCGGTTTTACAAGCGTGGCCACGCCAAGCACGAAAGCGCAGAGAGCGAGCATGCGCCACTGCGGACGCCCAAGATACGAGAGGAACAAGGTGATGAACACAAGGAAAAGAAATATGAAGAGCGTCTCGGTGTAAAAAATGGAAGAGAAAAGCGAGAAATAGGGCTCGAAAGCGAGCACGAGGCCGACAGCGAGGCCAACTACGGGGATGCCGGTGATCCGCAGGGCAACTTGCCGGCCCAAGACCGGAATGAGCGCTCCGAGGATGATCTGAACGCCGATCACGGCGGCATAGCTCCCGGAGATAAAGAGGAGAAACGCGATAAAGCCGGGATAAAGCGGGGTCCGAAGCGGATTTTCCCCCAGACCCTTCCCCTCCATGATGCTCCGGCTGAGCTCATAATAGCCGTCATCCCCGTGAATAGTGCCGACAAGATCGCCGTAATGCGCCTCGAGGTTGACGGCGAGCAGAAGGACTCGCACCAAAAGCGCGATAATAAAAATAGCGATCGCTGTCTTATGTTGTCGCGCGAAATCCATTTTTCTATTTTAGCGCGAATTCAAGGATCCTTCCGGCGCGCTTTCCCCACGTATGGTTCTTAACCCAGGCGAAGGCACGCTTCGCCCTTTCGTTCCGGTCTTTATCTTCACAAGCTCGGCGTATTCCCAAGGCGAGCGCTTTGGGATTGTCGGGAGCAACCAAAAAGGCAGTATTCTCGCTTAAAAGCTCGCGTATGGACGGTATGTCAGAGGCAACGATAGGACGGCCACTCGCCGCGTATTCGAAAAGCTTCATGGGCGACGTATAATAAGCCGAGATATTTTCTTTCGCGGTGTTGGGAAGAACAAGCACGTCGGCCGCTTTCTGCCAAAGAGGGATCTCATCGTGGGGGCGGAAACCAGCGATGAGAATGTTGGCACGGCACCCATATTTTTCCCTGAATGCCCCTGTCTCTTCCGCTGTTCCCCCAACGAAGGCGACAAGGTATTCATCGCTTAATTTCTCGGCGGCGGCGGCAAGCACGTCCACGCCCTTCCAGCGGTAGAGATGCCCCGTATACACGACTATCTTTTTACCCGCAGGCAAATTGAGCGTCGAGCGCGCCGACTGCCCCGTAGCCGCTATCCTGAACTTCCCGATATCGACCGCATTCGGCTCATAACAAAGGGCGTCGTCCCGCACACTGAAGCGTTTACCCGACTGTAGCATCTTCCATCTGTTATGGATGACCACCCGGCGCATCCGCCGCATGAACCAGCCGAAGAACGCCAAATTGCTTTCAGGGAAATCATGCATCTCATAGACCGTCCTCCGGAAACGGAAGGAGGCAAAGAGAAGGGGCAGCCATTCGTTCGAGTACACGAGATCATCCTTGCGCGCCTTAAAAAGCAGATGAAGGAATACAGTCACAGAAAACGTGAGAAAACTTACAGAAAACCGGAGGCGCCGGAAGACCTCTGAAGTTCCCATATCGAGGACGGAGAGGCAGCTTATCGTGAAATTCTTCTTCACTCCGTAATAAAGGTAAGGATCGCCAGCTTCCCGTCCCAAAAGGCGCGGCACGATAAGCGTCACCGGCATTCCCCTATCAGCGAACGCTTCCGCGCTTTTCGCGGCAAAAAGGGAGGCCGCCTTGTCGCTCGGAAACCGCCCATGAAAAATAAGATGGAGACGCATGTTACTTTTCAAGCAAGGAAAGGATACGCTTCGCCTTTTCCTCCCATGTGTATGCCTCGACCTTCGTCCGGGCTTTTGTTCCCCTCTCTTCTGACTCCTTCTCATGAAGAAACGCGTATTCGACAGCCTCTGCGAGCGCAGCCGGGTCACCGGGCGCGAACGGATAGCCGACATCACCGATGACCTCTTCTGCGAGTTCAAGCTTTGAATAGACGACGGGACGCGAGGCCGCCATATACTCGTATACCTTCATGGGAAAACCATATTTGCGGAAATGCGGCTGGTCGGGATACGGAATAACCAATATATCGGCCGCGGCCGCGAGAATCCCTACGTGGTTCGGCTCATAGCGGCCAAAAATTAAGACGCGCCCGCTTACCCTTTCCTTTTCGGCAAAAGCTCGATATTCTTTTATTTCATTTTCCTTCCCCCCGGCGAAGAAAGCGACAACATTGGACGGCAGGAATTTGAGCGATTCAATCATGGTCGAAAGCCCCTTATCCATCCCCATTGTCTTGAATCCGCCGACATACGCAATCATCTTTTTCTCAAGCGGGAGTCCGAGCTTTCGCCGCGCTTCCGCTTTCCCTACTCCCCTGAAATGGCGAAGGTCTACTCCACCGTAGACCGTCTCTACGCGCTTCGGAGCAGCTAGGGCAGAGACCGCGTGTTTCAATTTCAGAGAGGTGGTGATGGAAAGGTCGCTTCCGCGGGCGGCAAACCTGTCGCGCCATGTGGAAGAGAGCATGTGCCAATCCGCGATCACGGTATAGCGGCGCGGAATTATCTTCCGCCAAAAAATCGCGATTGAAAGCAGGTTTTGATCGTTCATGAAAAAGACGGCATCCTTGCCGCGCGCGCATGGACCATAGAGAAAGAACGGGAACCAGATGAGATAAAAGAGGGAGCGCAAGCGTGTAAACGGCAGCCTGAGATTCAGATGCGGGATATCATTGAGCTCGCCGGTCTTGTCGTTCGCGACAACGAGCGTGAAATCGTCCTTCCGCGAGGCGGCGAAACCGCGGGCAAGCTCCCGGACATAGACGTGATCAGCGGTACTTGCCGGATAGGTTTTCGAGGTGAGATAAAAGAACTTCATATAAATAAGTTTCTGAAAGCTCGCGTGATGAAGGGAACATCATATCGCTTCACCCACTCAATAAGAGCCGAGGCGAATTTTTTTCTGTCTTCCCTGCTCGTTTCGAGCCATCCGCAAAGCTTCTCAGCCATGGCAGCAACGTCACCGGAAGCGACTACCGATACGTGCATCAGCTCCGGCACGATCTCTTTAACCACGCCGACGTTGCTCGCCACAAACGGCACGCCGAATGCCATCGACTCGAGGAGGACGCGTGGGAATCCTTCTTCTTCCGAAGGCATGAAAAAGACATCAGCGGCCGAGAAATACATGGGTATTTTCGCATTGGGTACTTTCCCCTCCATCCGGATCCCTTGCCCCAAGACATTATCCTTTGAGATCTCTTCTTTTAAAAATCCTTCGTCGGGGCCGCTCCCCACCACCATAAAGAGAGCCGGTGGGCATGCGCGAAGCACTTCTCGCGCCACGGGCAATATCATGCGCGAGCCCTTGCGCGGCGAAAGGCGGTGTACGAAGAGAATGACTTTCCTGTCGTCCGCGATGCCAAGCTTCCGGCGCGCTGCCGGGCGCTCCTGCGGAACGAAACGCCGCAGGTCTATCCAATTCGGCAGTATTTTTATCTTCGAGCGCGGGATGCGGTAATGGGCAGCATACTGGTCGCCCAATGACGGCGCTCCTGTGACGTGAAATGTCACGAGCCGATAGACCATGCGCTCGAAAAAGTCGCGCAGGAAACCTCGATTGTACTTCCATGGCTCGCCGCAGTTCCAATAGAACACCCGGCCGCCCGAGAGACGCGCCACAACCGACGCGGCAAAGG
>JAUYLU010000017.1 GCA_030699625.1 bacterium | reverse complement strand
TGTGGCCATATTTAATTTAGTTGCTCTTTCGAATGTTTTCATGCAAACGCGCGAAGCGCTGTCCCCCATGCCATTTTCTACTACGGGACTCATGTCAGCTCACGAGCGCGATGATCATCCCGACGATGGCGGCGACCACCGAGATGACCCAGAAGCGCATGGTCACCTTGTACGACGGCCAGCCGAGAGCTTCGAAGTGGTGGTGGACCGGCGCCACCAGGAATACCTTTTTGCCGTTTCGGAATTTCTTCGAGAGCATCTGGACGATGACCGAGCCCGAAGCGACGAAGAGCGGGAAAGCGATGATGGGGAGGACGAGGACCGAATCGGTGAGGAAGGCGACGACCGCGAGTGCCGTGGTGAGCCCGAGCATGCCCGTCTCCGACATATAAAAACGCGCGGGCGGGATATTGAACCAGAGGAAGGCGAGGATGGCGCCTGCCACGACGGCGCAGAAAGCGGCGAGGTCGATCTGGTTCTGGAAAAAAGCGATGCCCGCATAGGCGCTCCAGATGGTCGCCATGATGCCGCCCGAGAGCCCATCGATGCCGTCGATAACGCCGCCCGAGAAGAGGGCGAGCATGACGAGCATGAAGAACGGGATGAAAAAGAGGCCGAGGTTGAGCTCGCCGTAGAACGGCACGCCGACCGATGATACGCCGAGCTTCGCGTAGAACCACCACGCCCCGACGAGGCCGATGAGGAGGACAAGCCCGATGCGGAGCGACAAGGGAAGCCCTTTGCCGATATAGCCGCCCTTGTTCCCGACGACGAGCAGGTCGTCGACGAGGCCGATGAGCGACGCGGCGATGAGCGTGAAGAACGGGAGCCACGTCTGGTTCCGTGAAAGAAAGTTCATCTTCTCGGTGAAGGCGTCCGGCATGAAAAGCGACGGAAGATATGCGAGAAGGGTGGTGAAAAGGACGCTTCCCCAAATGACGACGCCTCCCATCCGGGGCGTTTTCTTGACTTCGTCATTGTGGAGAGCGGCCGAAATGGGCGCGGCCCGCCCATCGAGCGAGAGCTGAACGCTCTGCTTTTTCCATGCCTTGTATTTGTAGAGATAGTGCGTGAGGAGCGGGGTGATGGCGATGCCGATGAAAAAGGCGAACGCGGTCGGCGCGAACACTTTGACGACGTCAAGAATCATGAGGACAGTATACCCCGCACTAATTTTGTCACCAACTTTTACGGTGAGCTTATGGCCGCCCGCCGAGCTCGATGGCCCGCCGCACGAGCTTGTCCACGTCATCGAACCGCCCTTCCTGTGACGAGCCGAGCACCACGATCACGATGGGATGCCCGGGGCCGCGCTCGAAGGCGATGGCGAGGTTCCCTCCGGCGAGGTCGGTGAAGCCCGTTTTTGAGGCGATGAGGCCGGGAATGGAAGCGACGCGCTTGTTGGTATTTTCGGCGTTATGGAGGGCGTCGGCGGAGGCGAAGGAAGTGGCTTCGTAGGCGGTCGGCTCAAGGAGGGCGGGATGCTTTTCAAGGAGATACGCGAGGAGGAGCGCCACGTCCTTGGCCGAGCCGTAGCCGCCCACCGCGCCGTTCTCGTCGAGGCCGGTGCTTCCCGAAAAATACATACTTGACATGCTGAGCGACTCCGCTTTTTCGTTCATGGCTTCCGAAAACGTGGAAGGGTTCCCTTCGCCGTCCTTAAGGTATGGGGTGAGGGCGACGGCGAGCGCCTCCGCCCCGTCGTTCGACGAGGTGGTGAGGGTGAAGGCCACGAGCCGGGCGAGGTCCCAGCGCTCTTCCGCGAGCAGTCCCGTGTCTCCTTCCTTCATGAGCGCCCCGCGGCCGATCTTTATAGTGAGCGCATTCGGCGATTCCTCGACGGCCACGAGGCCGGTCATGAGCTTCACGAGCGACGCAAGCGGAAGCGGCAATTCGCCGTTCTTCGAGTAGAGCTCCCGGCCTTCCGCGACATCGTACACGTAGACCGCTTTCCCCTCGATGGAAAGCTCCCTGAAGGCGAGACCGATGGCTTCTCTCTCCCTCTGCGCGACCTTCTCCGTCTCTTCATCGAGCCGAAGCAATTCGAACGATGTGGCAATCGCGACGAGCGCGACGATGATGAGAATACTGCGTGGGCTCATGGGGTTCTTGGTTCGCCGTTCTCATCGCGCATCCCTTCTTCCATGAGGGCGGCAAGCGATTCGCGGAGGCGCGCGTAATCGGGAAGCTCTTCTTTCTTTTTGAGGCCGAGATGGGCGTAGAGATCGAACGTAGGCACATAGAGATGGCTCCGTCCGTCCTTCGGATTTTGTTTCTTCTCCACAAGCCCCCTGATCTCGAGCGCCCGGAGGATATAGGCGGCATTCACGCCGCGGATATAATCGATCTCGCTCTTGGTGGCACCGTCTTTGTAGAGGATGATGGAGAGCGTTTCGACCGATGCCTTGGAAAGCTCGCCCTCGCGCTCCTCTTTGGAGAGCGCCTCGAGGAAAGGCGCCATTTCGGAGGCGGTCGCGAGCATCACTTCGTCGCCTTCTCGCATGAGCGAGAGCCCGCGCCCGAGAAGCGATGCCTCGAGCGCTCCGAGCGCCGTTTCGATTTCTTCTTTTCCGGCATTAAGGAGCTTCGCGAGCTTCCCCACGGAGATGGCGTCGGTGGTGAAGAAAAGGACCGCCTCGATGCGTGATTCGAGCGGGAGGGTCATCCTGTTAGAGATAGGGAACGCTTGTCCTCTGCCTGGAGAACGTTTCCCCTACGATTAGTTTTAAATTTCTTTCCCATGTTTAGGTACTGTATACGTTCCCGTAAGCCTTTGGCAACGTACCATTGCCAAAGGCTTATCTCTAACAGGATCATGATTGTACGGCGGCCTGCTCGCGTGCGGAGGCGATTTCGATGTCATCGAATTCCCTATCTTGTTTCGCTTCGACCACACCCTGCTTCACGAGCTCGAGGATGGCGAGGAACGAGACGATGACATAGACCTTCTCGTCCCTGCTCCTTCCTTTGCCGTGCTTCGAGAAGTCCCTGAAGGAGAGCCTCATGGCGGCTTCGACCCGCTCGGTGAGCGTGTCGATCATCTCCTCGATGGAGAGCACTTTTTTGAGCATTACCTCCGGCGCCTTTTCTCTTTGCGGCACGTTCGCGAACACGTCGTCCATGCTTGTCCGGAGGAGCGCGACAGTGAGCTTATCGTCCGGAACGAAGAGCGGCGTTATTTTCGGGTACGGCCGCTTCATGAGCGGAAGCGCGCCGTAGAGGGCGCGCAGCTTCTCCCCCACTCCCTTGAAGAGTTGATAGAGGAGAAGCCGCCGCTTGAGCTCGTCGATATTGCTTTCCTCCTCGCTCGAGAGCGCGAGCGAGGGAAGGAGCGATTTCGATTTGACGAGGACGAGCGAAGCCGCCGTCATGATGAAATTCGCGGTATAGGAAAGAGGGACGGCACCGAGCGATTTCAGGTAAGCGATGAAATCGTCGGTCACCTGCGCGAGCGAGATGTCATTGATGCCGAGCTTCTTTTTTTCGATGAGCTCGAGGAGGAGCTCGAGCGGCCCCTCAAACGCATGCGTCCGCACTTTGTACTCGGTTTCCATCCTGTTAGAGATAGGGAACGCTTGCTCTATGCGTGGAGGGCGCTTCCTTAAAATTAGTTTTTAGATCTTTCTCGGTTTTTGTCATCTGCGCGTTCCCGTAATCCTTTGACTCGCATAGCGAACTATTGCTTCTCTGGCCCCACCCGTCAAAGGATTATCTCTAACAGGACCATTCGCTCCATAGTACTTCTGTTGAGCCGTTTTTTCAAGTTTTTTAATTGACTATTCTTGTTTTATGATGTAGTGTTTTCACTAGAAGCAGGAGCAAACCGCCACACCATTGATTCGTGATCCGGAGGAACCATGGGATGTGATTTGACTCAAGGGAGCAGCTGGTGCGTCTTGTTGTGCGCAGAAGCACGCTGTCCCGGAGAGATGACGTGCGTCACGACGAAGTTTCGCGAAGGGGAAGACGACCGCAAATATCCCTACGCGCCTTTCGAGTTCATCGTCAAATATCCCCGGGCGGCCCTCAAATTCGTCGTGGTGAACGCGCCGGGGCCGCCGAGGACAGAGGAAGAAAGGCTGCGGGACGGCCTGCGCTACATGTTTCCGGAGAGCAGAAGCAGGAACTGACTTTTTACCGACAAAAAGCCGGCCCATGGGCCGGCTTTTTTCTTTCATTTCTCTCCTTCTTCGGTCGAGAGGAGCGTGTCGATGCGGTTCAGGTCGCGCGGGAAAAGCGTCGCCTCCTTCACGTTCGGGAGATTGAGCATCCGCGCGGTGATGCGCTCGAGTCCCGTAGCCGAGCCGCCGTGCGGCGGCATGCCCGCCTTGAAGGCCTCGAGATAGAAGCCGAATTTCGAGGGGTCGAAGCCGCGCTCGCGTATCCGTTCCGTGAGGAGGCCGTGGTCGTGGATGCGCTGCCCGCCCGTGGTGATCTCGAGCCCGCGGAAGAGAAGGTCGAAGCTTTTGGTGTACCCGGGGTCACGCTCGTCCTCGTAGATATAGAACGGGCGCTTCTTCACCGGATAGTGCGTGATGAAGACGAAATCACTTTGGTGTTCGCGTTTCGCCCATTCGGAGATGCCCCGCTCGTGCTCGGGCTCGAGGTCGGGCTCCTCCCCCACTCCGAGGATTTTCTGCGCCGCGCGGAGTTTCAGCGCCGGGATTTTTTCGCGGAAGAGCGGCAGGCCGTCGGGATTGAACGCGGCGAGCGTCTCTGCATGGGCCTTTTCCGCTTCCTTGACCATGGCGTGGACCGCAGTTTCGAGCACGGCCATCACCTCGGTGTGGTCCTTGATGAAGCCCATCTCGAAGTCCATCGAGCTGTACTCGTTCAGGTGGCGGGGGGTGGAATGCTTTTCGCCGCGGAAGACCTTCGGCGTGGCGAAGACGCGCTCGAAGACGCCCACCATGATCTGCTTGTAGAATTGCGGCGAGGTGGCGAGAAATGCCTTCTGGCCGTAATGATAGTTGACCTCGAAGGCCGCGGCGCCGCCCTCGGCGTCGCCTCCCACGATGGCGGGCGCCTGAAATTCGGTGAAGTCCTGCGCTTTGAGCGCCGCGCGGAAGGCCTCGATGAGCGTTTCCTGCAGTTTGAATATCTCCCTTGCGCGTCCGCTCCGGAGCGTGTACGGCTGGTGGTCGAGGTACGTGTCGAGGTTGACCTCGGCCCCGAGCTCGAAGGGAGTGTCGGCCACGGAGAGGATTTCGAGATTTTCCACCTCGAGCTCGATGTCGCCGTTCATCACGTCCAGGTTCACGTTCTTTTCGGGCCTTTTGTTCACCTTTCCTTGTGCTCGCACCACGTATTCGGCGCGGAGCTCCTTCCCGGCGGCCATGGCTTCCTTTCCCGGCAGGATGACGCCCTGCACCGTGCCGCTGCGGTCACGGAGGTCAATGAAGACCATTTTGCCCTGGTCGCGGCGGATGGAGACCCAGCCGGAAACCGACACTTCTTTGCCGATGTGGTCAGAAAGCTCGTGAATAAGCGTGCGCTTCATGACGTTTAATGATAGAGATAGTGGTCGAGTTCCCCGAGCGCTTTCTCGGGATCTTCCTCGAATTTTTCAATAAGTTCCGGATGTTCGCCTACCGTCTTGCGGAACTCCGCCGCATGCTCGGCGATGAAATCATCAAGATCCTCGTTGTGCCGCTCAGCAAGCCTTATTTGCATGGCGTTGGTGATTGCAAGAGAGTTTTTTTCTCCAAAATTGTGCTGTTCGATAGACATTTTTAGACGAGCCCCACTGCTTCACGCACCTCTTTCATTTTAGCCGCCGCCCGCGCCCGCGCTTTGTCGCCGCCCGCCTTCAAGATGCCCGCGACCGCCTTTGCGTCTTTCGCTATCTTCTCGCGCCGTTCGCGCAAAGGCGCGAGATAAGAGTCCATGTTCCTCACGAGGATTTCTTTCGATTCATGGTACCCGATTTTGCCCTCTCGGTAGCGCATTTCGAGCTCGGGAAGCTCGTCAGTGCTGAAAAGGCGGTGGAGGGCGAAGACATTGCAGGTATCGGGGTTTTTTGGCTCCGTGATCCCCTTGGAATCCGTGGGAATGGCCATGACTCCCCCCTTTACCTCGTCCGGCGTGGCGAAGAGCGGGATCACGTTCCCGTAGCTTTTCGACATTTTCCGCCCGTCGGTTCCCGGGATGATCGCTACTTTCTCAAGAACGTGCGCCTTCGGGACGGTGAACGTATCGCCGTAGAGGCGGTTGAACTTCTCGGCGGTGTCCCTCGCGTACTCGATGTGCTGTTTTTGGTCGGCGCCGACCGGCACGACGTCAGCGTCCTGCACCAAGATGTCCGCGGCCATGAGCATCGGGTAGTTCATGAGCCCGGCGTTGATCTCTTTCGACTTGGCCTCGGCGTCCTTGAAAGCGTGGGCCCGCTCGAGGTACGGCACGGTGGTGATGCATTCGAATATCCAGGCGAGCTCGGTCACTTCCGGCACGTCGGACTGGAGGTAGAGCGTGGTTTTTTCGGGGTCGAGCCCCGCGGCGAGATAGTCGATGGCCACCTCGTGAGTGTTCGTCCGGAGGGTTCTCGCTTCCGTGACCGTAGTGAGCGCATGGTAGTTCGCGATGAAGATATAGCATTCATGGCTCTCTTGCAGGTCAACGAACTGTTTGAGCGCCCCGAAATAATTTCCGATATGGAGCTTGCCGGAAGGCTGGATGCCGGAGAGGAGGATTTTCTTCATGTCTGCATGATACCGAAAAAGAGCTTTGTTTCAAAGCATTTCTCGGCCCTCATTTCTCTTCGCTGAATGCATTGAGTTCGACCACAAAAGTCGAGCCCTTTCCTTCGCCTTCCGATTCCGCCCAGATGCGGCCGCCGTGGGCCTTCACCACCTCCTTCGCCACGTAGAGCCCGAGCCCCGAACCGCCCGTGTTCACCTTCGAAATGCCGTCGCCGCGGCTGAACTTCTCGAACAGGCGGTCCTGGAGCCCTTTCGGGATGCCGAGGCCCGTGTCGGTCACGGAGAGCGTCACCGTGCCGCGCCCCCCGTCTTCGTCGAGGAATATGGAGATTTTGCCTTTGGGAGTGTATTTCACCGCGTTATCAATGAGGTTCGCCACCACCTGTCGGAGCTTTTCGTGGTCCGCCTTCACGTAGTAGGCGCTCTTCCCGCTGTCGCCGGCGGCGAGCGAAAGCCCCGCCTTCTTCACGTTCGGCTCGAGCTCGGCGGTCACTTCGCGGACGAGCTTTTTGAGGTCGGCTTTCCGGAAATCGAACTGCATGCCGCCGAGCTCGATTTTAGTGACGGAGAGGAGGTCTTCGACAACGGTGGCGAGGTGCCGCGTCGATTCGTACACGCGCTCCACCGCCTCGCGCGCCTTGGGCTCGAGCCTGCCGAACGAGCCTTCGAGTATCATGGACGCATAGCCCTTGATGGCGGTGAGCGGGGCCCGGAGCTGGTGCGAGGCGATGGAGACGAATTCCGACTTCTGTTGGTCGAGCTCCGTGAGCCTTGCATTCGCCTTTTCGAGGTCCTTGGCGAGGAGTTCGATACGTTCGCGGGCACTCACTTCCTTATGGACGCTTCTCATGAGCAGTATGCCGATGACAATGAGGCCGCCGAGCAGGAACCAGTCAAGCAGTACGTCGTTCGATGTTCCCTCAAGGAGTGTGCGGGCAAGCATAAAAATCCACAGAGAAAAGATCAGGATCTCCGTCGCGATGACCTTCATGTTGAAAAGGTTGTGGCGATAAATTGCGTACGTAACTGGTCCTACCATGAAGAGCGTAAGCACCTGCCCAAGCCAGTTCAGTTCGTAGTAGCCAAGCCACGGCAAGATGAGGTTCGTAGCCATGGCGAGATTTGAAGCAATGAGATACCCAACGAGAAGATAGATAAGCTGGCGTCGCTCGATGTGATCTTTGGAATGGAGATATTTAAAGAAAAGGATGATAAGCCCATAGAGAAAGAAGCCGCTGATATAGGCGGCGTACAGGACGTACCAGGGACCGAATTCGATGACGGGCTCGCTCCCGGGGACATGGCTCACTCCCTTGAGAATAAGGCCAGGTGTAAGAATAAGAACCACGATTGCCGCGTTTAATCCGACAAGCACCGCAAGGCGCCTGTATGAATGGCGTTTTTCTCCGGAAGGGAAAAAATACGAGAAATAGAGGAATGAGCTTGCGATGAAGGTAGGAGTGACGTACAAAACCATCGTCCAAAAAAGCAAAGATTCGGCGGCGGAGCGAAAGATTACCATCGCGACCACCCACCAGGTAATGAAGATGATGTTGAGCGTATAAAGCTGGTTCGCGAGCGATTCCCGGCGTTTCAAGTAAATGAGCGCGCCGAGCAGCACGTTCATCACGCCTGTGATGATAAGAAGGAGATTTGGAAGATCAAGCGAGAAATTCATGCCCATTCATTATAGCAAGCTTCATTTTTCGGCTATTCCCAAAAAGAAAGAGCAGGATGATTTCCCTGCTCTTGAAGCCGCTTACACGGCTGTTGCCATCTGTACTTTCCTTGGGGCGAGAAGCGCTTTCACCTCGTCAGCCGAAAGTTCCCGGGTGAACGAGTGGAACGGGGCGTCCTTCACCGCTCCAGATTCAAGGAGACGTTCCAGTTCGTCGACTAGCGGGAGCTCGACGTAACCGAGCGAGAAATGCCCTTGGTGTTCTTGGCTGGCCAAAAGCACCGTTTCAGCGAGGCAGGTAAAGGTGATTTCTGGGTCTTTGATTATGAACCCGAAATCAAAGTTACACTGCAGGCCAGGCACTTTGGAAAGCACATCGATGACGGTCACCCCACAGGCGACAAGCTCAGGGCTGGTGTTGCGAGGCTGTGAATCATCGACTATGACAAGCCCTTTACTGACGTGCTGAGGCCGAACGACGGCTCCCGGTGCGTTGGTGACGGTCACGGCATAGTCCACTTTCTGCAGGTCGTGCAGGTCGGTGCTGATGCTCGCGGGAACCGAGGGATTGATGCGCCCCAGGTCTTCGACAAGCTTGTTCAGCATCTCCTTTTTCGCCTTGAGGTCAATGAGGAGAAGACATAGCCCCGTTCTGCCGAACGCTTTTTTTCGCGCCAATATCTTCGCCGTAAGCGAGCCCGTTGAGCCGGCGGCGCCCACGATGGCGACAGTGACGGAAGAGACATGCCGGTCGCGGTGCTGGATCAGGCGTTCGAGATAGCGCCCGATCGTCCACGCGGTAAGCGTATGCCCCGTGGTGACCGACGGTGTAAGATACGGACTGCTGCCTTCCGGTACCAGGTCTTTCCCTTGTCGTGTTAGCGACGGAATGAGTGCCCCCAACCCCACGCGCTCCACGCCGAGCTTTTCAGCAAGCGCTACCTCCTGCGCGATGCGTTTTTGCGCGAGGGCAAGACCACGCCGGTTGTTCATGTGCTCGGGACCGAGCACGATGGAAAGCAGGTATCCATCTAGGGGAGTTCCATCGCTCGCGCGACGGATTCCTTCTATTTTTGAAAGCCGAATGGGCGGCAACAGCCTTACCAGTGCGAGCACTAACTTCGACGGCAGATACTTAAAGAACGGGTACGGACGGTATATGTCCGTGATATCGCGGGGATGGACGAGGAACGCAAACGCGCCTTCCACAGCCTTTCCCCGAAACCACTGAGGTCCTGCGACGTACAGCCAATCAAGTGCCGCATTCGCGAGGGACCGGAAGGTTTTTACGGCAGCTACAAAAGGGCCCATGGGCCACCTCCCAAATAATTTTTACTTTTCAAATTATGCCTCAAAATCGCTCGGAAGTCGATTGAATTCCTCGCGCACTTCCATCCAGAGCTTCCCGAGATGGTTCTCCCCGTCCTTCCCGGCCCCCCATCCCCAGAAATCGTCGCGCCACGAGTCCTCGATGAGCGGCCGGTCGCCCGATTCGAGAAGTTTCTTTTTCACATACGGGTGCTGGCGCACCTTCTCGCGGAGGATGGCCTTCATCACGCCGAGCTTGATGTCATTCCAGCCGTTTCGCGCCTTCTCCTTGTTCGCCTCGGCGAATTTGAACGCCTCGTGGGCGGAGCGGGCGTTCCCGATCGTTTCTTTCATCGCCTCGTCGTCGAACTTTTCCGCCTGGTAGGCCTGTTCCGAGGTCATCCAGCGTCTCCCCTTCCAGTCGAGAGTGAACGAGGAAAAATTCGAAAACACGTAAAATTCGCTCCCGTAGAACAATATGGGCCCTTGATCCTTTTCCATCTGTTCAGATGCCTTCCTTTTTCAACTCTTCGATGAGCGCTTTCACTTTTTTAGAGAGGTGTTTCGGGAGGGTGATGTCGAGCTTCACGAGAAGGTCGCCGCGGGCGCCCTTCCCCGTCGGCACGCCTTTGCCCTTCACGCGGATGATTTCGTCGGGGGAAACGCCCTCGGGGATTTTGACCGTAAGCTCGACGACGAGCGTGCGTACCGTGTAGTCCGCGCCGAGCATGGCGTCGGTGAGCTTCACGTTCAGGTTCATGGCGATGTTGTTCCCTTCGCGCCTGAAGACGGGGTCCGGCATCACCTCCACTTTGACGTAGAGGTCGCCGGAGAGGCCGCGGGCGATGGCCTCGCCCATCTCGCTCATGCGGATGATCTCGCCGCCCTTGATGCCCGGAGGGATTTTGATGGGAATCTCTTCCTCGGCCCTCCGCACCCCCTTGCCTTTGCAGGCCTCGCAGGGCTCGGAAGGAATGGTGCCGGTTCCCTGGCAGGCGGCGCAGGTGCGCACCGAGGTGAAGGAGCCGATGAGCGAGGCCCTCGTCTCGTGGATCTTTCCCTTGCCGTTGCAGGTCGGGCATTTCTTGTGCGCGGTGCCGGGCTTTCCGCCGCTTCCGTCGCAGACCTTGCAGGTCGAGGTTTTCCCGAGGAGGATCTTGCGCTCGGTGCCGAAGACGGATTCCCTGAAGGAAATGATGAGCTCTATGGAAATGTCGCGGCCGCGCCGCGTGCTGCCCTCCATGCCGCCGAAGAACTCGTTCCAGATGTCGCCGAAATCGAAGCCCTGAAAGGCCGACGGGTCGAAGCCGAAACCGCCGAACCCTTCCGGGCCGCCGTTCCCGCCGAAGACCCTGCCGTAAGAATCGTATTCCGCCCGCTTCCTGTCGTCGGAGAGCACCTGATAGGCCTCGTTGATCTCCTTGAACTTGGCCGCGTCGCCGCCCTTGTCGGGATGGTATTTGTGGGCGAGCTTATGGAACGCCTTTTTGATGTCGTCCTTCGAAGCCCCCTTTTCCACCCCCAGTATTTTGTAATAATCCTGTGTCATATGGGCGTATTATATAAACGCGTGAAATTTGAGGCAAGTAACGGCGAAAAAAGAGCGCCTGACTCGCTTTGTCCTTTTTGTTATTTCCCTTCTTCGCCGTCTTTCTTTTCTCCGTCGTCAGTTGTCTGTTGTTGATTGTTAGTCTGCTTTCCCATGGCCTCCCCTATTTTCTGCATCTCGCGGGAAAGCTCGTCGGAGGCGCGCTTCATGGCTTCGCTGTCGCTCCCGTCCTTCGCCTTCTTGGCCGCCTCGATCTTTTCGTTCACGCCCTTCTTCACGTCCTCAGGCACCTTGTCGCCCGCGTCGCGGAGCGCTTTTTCGGCGGTATAGATGAGCATTTCGGCGCTGTTCTTCTGGTCGACGAACTCCTTTTTCTTCAGGTCTTCCTCGGCGTGCGCTTCGGCGTCCGCCTGCATCTTCTTGATGTCCGTGTCGGTGAGACCCGACGAAGCGGTGATGCGTATCGACTGCGATTTGCCGGTCGTCTTGTCCTTGGCGGTCACCCCGAGGATGCCGTTCGCGTCGATGTCGAACGAGACCTCGATCTGGGGCATGCCGCGCGGGGAGGGCGGGATGCCGTCCAAGATGAAGCGGCCGAGGCTCTTGTTGTCCACGGCCAGAGGGCGCTCGCCCTGGACGATGTGGATTTCCACCGACGTCTGGTTGTCGGCGGCGGTCGAAAAGACCTGCGAGCGCGAAGTGGGAATGGTGGTGTTGCGCTCCACGAGCTTGGTGGCGACGCCGCCCATGGTCTCGATGCCGAGCGACAAGGGAATGACGTCGAGGAGAAGGACGTCCTTGACGTCGCCCTGGAGAACGCCCGCCTGGACGGCGGCGCCGAGGGCCACCACTTCGTCGGGGTTGATGGAGCGGTTCGGGTCCTTGCCGAAATATTTCTTGACCGATTCGACGATGAGGGGCATCCGCGTCTGGCCGCCCACCATGACGATCTCGTGGATGTCTTCCTTCTTGAAAGGCGAGTTTTTGATGGCCCGGTCGAGTATCTCCATGGAGCGGTCGACGTATTCCTTCCCGAGCGACTCGAGGGTGGCCCGGCTCATCTTCATGAGGAGGTGCACCGGCCCCGAAGCGTCCGAGGCCACGAAGGGGATGTTGATCTCGCTCTCCATGGTCGTCGAAAGCTCGTGTTTCGATTTTTCCGCCGCTTCCTTCAGGCGCTGAAGGGCGAGCGGGTCCTTGGTGACGTCGAGGCCGGACTGCTTCCTGAACTCGTCCGCAATCCAGCGCACGATCTTCTGGTCGATATCCTCGCCGCCCATGTGCGAGTCGCCGTCGGTCGATTTCACTTCGA
>JAUYLU010000072.1 GCA_030699625.1 bacterium | reverse complement strand
GTTCGGGCTTGTAGTCGGCAGGGGCTTTCTTCAGGAGCTCCTCTATTTTTTTGCGTGAAAGAAGTCCTTTCTGGGCGCCGACCTGTTGGACCACGGACATGGAATTTATCGGCGCCCATCGCAAGGCCTCAAGCGGCGTCTTGCCGAGCGCGAGCGAGGCGACGAAGGTGGATGCGAACGCGTCGCCCGCGCCGGTGCGGTCGTACGGCGGCGCGCTGTCGGGATAGGGGGGCATGAAGAAATTCTCGTTCTCGTAGCGCATGTAGGCGCCCCGTTTCCCGTCGGTGATGACCGCAATCTCCGGGCCTTTCTCGTGCAGTTTCGAAAGGAGCGCGGGGACGCCCGATTCCTTGGTGGCGAGGATTTTTTGCGCTTCCGCTACGTTCGCGAAAAAGACGTAGGTGCGCTCGTACATCGCTTTCAGTTTTTCATGGCCTGCCTGTATCTGGAACGTGCCCGGCTGGAAGGCGAGCTTTATGTCGGGATGCTTCATGAGATGTTCGGCGAGCTTCTGGTGGAGCGAAAGTCCCGCTTCGCCGAGCGACGAAAGATAGACGAAGCGCGGCGCGCCGATGTCGGGAAGCTCGTAATCGAACTCTTCGTGCTTGATGAGGATGGTGCGCTCGTCGCCGTACCAGAGCACGTAGTGGTAGTTGGTGCGTTTGCCCTCGTGCGTTCTCACGAACTCCGTCGCCACTTTTTCTTCCTTGAGCCGGGCGAGGCAGTCCTTCCCGTTGTCATCGTTCCCGATGTTCGAGAGAAGGCCCGCGCGGAGGCCGAGGCGCGCCGCCGCGACCGCCGCGTTCGGCGAATTCCCGACCGCCGGCACCACTTCCACGAACTCGTAGGGAATCTTCGTGCCGAAGTCCATGCAGAGCTGGCACTTCTCTTTGTCCACCGTGCAGTGCACCTCGGCGTCCTTAAGGCGTATGAAAGCATCGGTGGTGATGTCGCCGATGGCGAGGAAATCGAGCGCTGACATAGAACAAGTATACAATGTTATACTTCTTAATGAATATGCCGCTTGGCTACGACAAGCCGCTCTATCTTCTTCCGTTCGATCACCGCGCCACCTTCAAGAAGGAGCTTTTCGGCATCGAAGGCGAGCCCTCGCCGGCGGCGAGAGAGGAAATACGGACCTACAAGCGCCTCGTCTACGAAGCGCTTAAGGAAGCGCTTCGATTGGGCGTTCCCAGAGAGGGCGCGGCACTCCTCGTTGACGAGGAGTATGGCGCAGACATCATCCGAGATGCCCATATTCTCGGCCTTACTACCTGTCTCACCGTTGAAAAAAGCGGGAAGGACGAGTTCGAATTCGAGTACGGAAACGAATTCGGAGCGCACGTGAAGCGCCTGAATCCCGTCTTCGCGAAGGCGCTTGTCCGCTATAACCCCGAGGGCGACAAGGAGCTGAACGCGAGGCAAAGGGGAAAGCTCGCCCTCTTTTCGGCTTTTTGCCGCAAAGAAGGCTACAAGCTCCTTCTCGAGCCCCTCGTTCACCCTACCCATGAGCACCTCATTGCCGTGACAGGCGAGCGGAACCGCTTTGACCGCGAGCTTCGGCCTGGACTTACTCTTGCCATGATGCGGGAGCTCCAAGATGCCGGCATCGAGCCCGACGTGTGGAAGCTCGAGGGCATGGAGGAGCGGGGAAACTACGCGAAAATCGTGGCTATAGCGAGGAATTCGAAAGCGCGCGCCATGGTCGGCACCATCATCCTCGGCCGAGGAGAGGGCAGGCGCGAAGTGGAAACATGGCTTCGGGCGGGGAGGGGGGTGGACGGCATCATCGGCTTTGCCGTTGGTCGGACGGTTTTTTTGGAGCCCCTCCGCGATTTTAAAGCGAAACGTCTCGGGGAACGGGAGGTTATCCGGGTTATGGCAGAGAACTATAGGCATTTCTATGATATCTTTGTGGGGAAAAGTTAGTTTTTAGTTTTCAGTTTTTAGAATGAAGAGCAGAAGCTATAAAGATCTTATTGTTTGGCAAAAATCTTCCCAATTAGCGAAGGATATCTATGAATTGACAAACGGATTCCCTAGAGAGCTTGCTTCTCAAATGAGACGTGCCGCCGTTTCGATATCGTCGAATATAGCAGAAGGGAGCAAAAGGAATACAACCAAAGATTTCGGACGGTTTCTTGTCATGGCGCAAGGTTCCGCCTCGGAATTGGAAAGTCAGCTTAGAATTGCAAAATCCCTCCCTTTCGGTATACAGTTAGATTACTCGAAGGTAGATTCATTACTGATAGAAATCATTAAGATGCTGTACGTGCTGGCTCGGAAAATAGGCAACTAAAAACTGTAAACTAAAAACTAAAAACTACTCATGAAAATCTACGTGACGAGGATGATTCCCGAACCGGCCATAGCGATGCTCAAGGCGCAGGGTTACGAGGTTGCCGTGAGCGGGAAGGACGGCGTGCTCTCGAAAGAGGAGCTCATCGCCGAGCTCAAGAAGGCGCCGTACGATGCGGTACTCTCTTTGCTTACCGACAAGATAGACGCCGATGTTTTCGACGCCGTTCCTTCCGCGAAGATTTTCGCGAACTTCGCGGTCGGGTACAACAACATCGACACCGAGGCGGCCACAGCGAGGGGAGTGACCATCACCAATACCCCGGAGGTGCTCACCAACACCGTGGCGGAGCATGCCTTCGCCCTCATGATGGGGATAGCCCACCGGGTGGTCGAAGGAGACGCCTATACGAGGGCGGGGAAATTCAAGAGCTGGGAGCCGATGCTCCTCCTCGGGACCGACCTTTCGGGGAAGACGCTCGGTATCCTCGGGGCGGGGCGGATAGGGAGCCGGGTGGCCCACCACGGCGCGCGGGGATTCGGCATGAAGGTTGTCTACCACGACGTGAAGGAGAACCCCACGCTTGGCGCTGAATATGGCGCCCGTTACGCCGCCACTCCCGAAGAAGTGCTCAAAGAGGCAGATTTCGTCTCCATCCACGTGCCGCTTTTGCCCGCGACGACCCACCTTATCAATGCCGAGCGCCTTAAAACCATGAAAAAAACGGCATATCTCGTGAATACCTCGCGGGGACCAGTCATTGACGAAGCGGCGCTCGTTGCTGCCCTTCGAGAAGGGTGGATTGCCGGTGCCGCACTCGACGTCTTCGAGCACGAACCCGATCTCGCACCGGGACTCAAGGAGCTCCCGAATGTCATCCTTACCCCTCATATTGCCTCTGCCACTCTCGAAACGAGGATGGAAATGGCGAATCTTGCCGCCAAGAACATCATCGAATTCCTCGAGGGTAGAGAAGCTCCCAATAAAATAGCCATTTAGCACCCTAGAACCTCTAAGCTGGGATGATAGCCCCGTACTAAACGGGGCTGTTTAGTTTCATGAAACATCCGCCACGATGGTAAAGACCCATAACTCGGATGAACCGACGGTTGGATTTAACGTAAAAATATAAAATAAATTAAAATGTCCCGGAAGCCGAGTTATCCCCATTTTTAAAGCAATTCTCGGGAAAATATACAGGGACGCAGGCGTATAATTAAGGGAACCTCGATGGTTGCTGAAGAGCTTTCGTTTGGAAGCAAAAAATTTATTTTGAGCCGGCAGGCCGCGCGGCTTGTCAAGTACTCCAATGACTACATCGGGGAGCTTTGCCGTTCCGGGAAAGTAGAGGCGCGGCAGATCGGCCGCCTCTGGTACGTTGAGGAAAGCTCGCTTCTCGCCCATAAGCGCGAGAACGGCAAGCAGGGTTTCGGCGCGAACAAGCATCGTGAAAAGCGAGCGCTCTACAAGGAGACGCCCGCGGTCAGGGCGCAATTCAAGCCAGCGTCGCCTGCGCCCGCGAAAGGCGTCCATGTCTACGACGGGAAAAAATTCGTCTCAAGCAGGATTGCGACGCATCTTACCGGTTACTCGAACGATTACATCGGCGAGCTGTGCCGCTCCGGGAAAGTGGAGGCGATGCGGAAAGGGAAACTGTGGTACATCGAGAAGGACTCGCTTCTCGCGCATAAGAAGATGCATGGCAAGCAGGGGTTCGGCTCGAATGCGATACGAGGGGCGCTTCAGAAAAGAAATGAAGAAAATAAAATTTCATTTCCGTTCCCGAATGCCGAGAAGCCAGCTTCGGCACTCTCTCCGTATCTCTCAAAATTCGCGGCGCTCGCGCTTTCCGTCGCGCTTGTGTTTGGCGCCTACCAGATCGAAAAAGAAGGCGTTGCTTCGTCGCTTCGAACCATAGCGTTCCCGGCCGGGGAACCGGGGGAAACTGGCATACGACATTCCAACATTCTTGAGAATGTTGGAATGTCGTATGCGGAAAATCTCTCCCGTCTCCTTGAACCCGGGCAGGCCGCCCTCTCCCTCGCCTCCATCGGCGACGGCATCGGCGCGGCCCTCCGCAAGGCCGGGGACGGCCTTGCGGACCTCCTCTTCGGCGACTTCGGCTACGAGCTCGTGGTGACCGCCCCCGCCGGGGACGACACCAAGTTCCTCATCGAGGAGCTCACCCGGATGAAGGAAAAGCTCTCGGCCCTCGAGCGGGCGCCCCCCACAACTCCTGAAGGAAGTTTAGGAGGGCAAGGCGCTCCTCCTCGAACGATCATCGAGCGTGTCGTGAGTGGCGTCACCCGAAGCGAACTTACCGCCGACCTCTCCCTCCTCGAGAACGCTCTCCGAAGCGAGCTCTCCCGGGTGGCCGCCACCGCCCGCACGGAGAACACCGCCACCTACTACGCCGTGGCCGCCACCAACAACATCGACAAGCTAAGGAGCGTCGCCATCTCGAGCGCCACCATCTCGGGCTCTTCCTTCAGCGGCACCACCGTCACCGCCGACACCGGCACCTTCGGCTCCCTCGCCGTCGATTCCCTCACCGTCGACACCGCCTCGGGGTCGGGCTCCCTCTCTGCCGGCACCACCACGCTCACCAACCTCGTGGTCTCGAACACGAGCACCTCCACCTTCGCCGGCCCCCTCACCGTGGCCGGCTCCTTCAGCGCCCAGAGCGGCCTCTTCACCATCTCCGGCACCACCACCGCCGAAAACCAGCTCATCGCCGCCCTGGTGCCGACCCAAGCCCACACCTTCGGCACCTGGTCACCCGGCGTCGCCAACTCCGCCGTGGGGAACGCCCCCCTCTACGTGAACCCCGCAAGCGCCGCCGCCGACACCAACCTCTTGGGCCTTGCCGTGGCAGGCGCCCCCAAGTTCATCGTCGACGCCGAAGGCGACGTCTTCGTGAACTCCCTCACGTCAGTAGGCGCCACCACCCTCTCCACCACCACCGCCTCCTCCTTCACCGTCGAGAACGGCCTCACCGTCGGCGACGCCGTCGGCGACACCCTCACCCTGAACGCCGGCAACATCCTCTACCAAAACTTCGCCACCTCCACCCTCAAGAACGGCGTCGTGAACGCCTTCTCCTTCGCCACCTCCTCGACC
>JAUYLU010000016.1 GCA_030699625.1 bacterium | reverse complement strand
TATAACAATAAACGATGCTATAGCATCGTTTATTGTTATAGCCAATGTTTCCTCGCCTCCTAATCGAAGAAACTCTATCAAAAACTTTGTTTAAAATTCAAAGGCGGAAAGGACGGCGGCTTTGGTGTTTCCAAGATAGGGCGCGGCGAAGGAAGTGAGGGCGAGGGCGCCGAGGCCGATGAGGACGAGGGCGAGGAAGCCGAAGGCGAAGCGGAAAAAGCTCTTGAGCATCGTTTTTATTTAATGAGGGCCAGGTTCTCCCGGGCGCTTTTCTCGAGCGGGCTCCCCGACTTCCTGGCTTCGGCGAGGGCCGCTTCATAGTAATCCTTGGCTGTGGATTCGTCCCGCACGCGGAACTGATAAAGGTAGCCGAGGCTATAGAGGGCGATGACATCGTTCGGAGCGAGCGTGAGAATGTGCTCCCACACCGCGCGACACCGTTCGAAATCCCCCGCCATACTGTACTGCATGGCGAGCTTCGACCATAAGGCCGCATCCGATGGATTTTCCTCGACAGCGGCGCGAAGGGCGGCCACTTTGTCCGAGATGGCGGCGCGCGCGCCGAGAGGTACGTCCTCCCCGAAGGCGATGCCTTCGGGGAGGACGAGCGGAACCCTTGTTCCGCCTTTCAGCCCGATTTCCTTAAGACTGAAGTACCCCGCCCCTCCCCCGGCGTAATAGAAGTAGGCGCCGGTTGCCACGAGAAGCACCAAAAGCCACGCCGCCGTCCGCATCCAGTTCATTAGGACATTTTAGCAAAAATGGCGGGGAAAGAATCCCCAAAGGCTAGCGCAACGACTCGATTTCCGCCCGGAGGCTCGCCGCGAGCGCGGTATTCCCATTCTTCTCGGCAAGCGCAAGCGCCTTTTCATAATACGTGCGCGCATTTGCCATGTCGTCTTTTTCCTTGTAGTACCCGGCAAGGAGAATGAGGAGGTCGGTGCTCGACGGGTTCGCCGCAATGCCCGCGAGGAGAATTTTGGGCGCCTCGGACGCCTTCGCGGCATAGGAATAGCGATAGAGCTCATAGAGCGAGCGGTAGCCGTCGATAAAGGCCCTATTGTTCCCTATCGCTCTCAGGTAATTCTGCTCCGCCTTCTGGTAATCGTTGAGGTAATGGTGGTAGAGATTCCCAAGATTGGCGAACGAGGGATAGTTGCCGGGGCTTACGGCGCTCAAATACTCCCAGATGACCCTCGCCCCCTCGTAATCCCCCGCTATCTTGTACATGGTGCCCAGGTTGAGCCAGGCTTCGGAGTCGAGGGTACTCTTTTTGAGGCGGCCCGTCAGGTCAGTAATATTGAGCATCACCGCCTTTTTAACCTCCTCGGAAGTGCCCGCGGCGAACTTCACCTGCCGGTTGTAGTCGGGCGGGGGGATAGTTTTCTCGATCGGTATCTCCTCAATGGTATAGCCGGCGCCGGTTGCGGACTTCCCGCCCCCCCCGCCGAAGATGGCCGTCCATTTGCCGCTATAGGAAAGGACCCCGGTTGCCGCAAGCAGGACAAAAACCGAGAAAATGACGACATTCCGCATGGTCAATAGAGGAAACATGGGGGCATTCTAGCAAAAAAGCCCGCGTGCTGCACGGGCATATTCCCCAAAACAAAACCCACGAATCAACCTGACCACAGGTTGTTCGCGGGCCCGCCTCGACGTCACCGCGTGCTCGCGGCGATCCGTCTCCGGCCGTTTTTGTTTTCTGCCCACATAGGGCCGACGCTCCGCGTCGAAATATAAAACAAAAAACTCCGTACACACACGGAGTTTTTTGTTAAAGCGAGCCACCCCAGCACCAGAGGTCATACGGGCTCGCGCTCCCCAGTACCACAAGCTTCGCTTGGCTACGGGGCAGGTCGCCCTTGTCCATCTCCAGACCTACTTGTCCCGTAGTGAGCTTTGCTCTACTACTGGGATTCGCGCACGCGCTCGCCCTGGGATTGGTGCGGGGTGCTCAATATGGCAGGCCGCACACATTGCGGGCCATATTGGGAAAAACAAAAACCCCTTCGTAAGAAGGGGGTTTTGTCAGCTATCCGGGAGCGTCTAGGTTGCTGAAGACTTTAACGCCGTCCGAATCACAAGTAGCTAAGAGTCGATTACTTCGTCAGCGTGAACGAATCCGTACCGCCCGAAGGAAGACCAGAAACCTGGTATCCGTTCGTCCAGTCGAGGTTCGCCGCGGCCGCCGTTGTCGTAGACACCGGAGACCAGATGAAGTTGCCGAGGGTCGTGACGTAGGCAGCCATGAGGCCGGGGAGCGACGGATAAGCCGTATCACCCTGGACCTTCGTGGTTACCGTACCGGCAGAACCAGTCGTGCCTGCCACCTGCGTGATGTCACCGGTTACCTTGAAGTAACGGGTTTGACCTGCGGGGATGGTAAGGACCGACGAGAGTGCCCCCACGTTGTCTCCGTTCGCAACACCTGCAAGGGTCGCAACGACCTGGCCTGAGGTGAAGCCCGGAACGACGAGCGAGAAGCTCGAGTCGGTGTAGGCGAACACCTTGAGGTTGGTGACCGTCGTCGTGCCGTTCGCGGTTGAAGCCGAGGACGTCGCGACGTTGATGGTCACCTCGTTCAGAGCCACATCGCCCGCCGCGTTTGCAGCGATCGAGAAGCGATAGAGATCGATTCCCGCCTGGGCAATGAGCGTTGAGGACATGCCGGATGTTTGCTTGGCCACTACCGGATACGACTTCATGACGCGCACTCCGTCCATAGCGGTGTCGGGAGACGCGGCAGTCGTCGTATCGATGGTCGTGCCTGAATCCGCGCCTGTGCCACGGGTGCCGCCGACGTCAGTTCCGTCGAAGTCGACTGCAAGCAACGCTCCGGACGAGCTGGTGGCAAGTCCGACGCCGATAGCGCCGAGATCGCCCTTGATGGTCATCACTCTGTCGCCATCCTTGGGAATCTGGAACGAACCAGTAAGCGTGGAGGTCGCGTTGTAGCTGTTACCCGTGAAGGTAGCCGTGCCTACCTGCGTTGAGCCATCCCACAGAGTTACCTGCACGATGGAGGCCGGCGAGCTTGAGGCGGTGTTGGTGAGCTGAAGCGCCACACGCGAGAGGTTGATGGCTTCATTCGCGGCATGGAACCTAAGCGAACCGAGGCTGACTCCCGTCGAGCCGCCCGCAACGATTGCGTAGGACGGGCTTGAGGAATCTTTCGATACCGTGAGCGCGCCGGCGCCGACCGTCATGGTCTGGCCGTTCGATGCGGTCACCGTTTCTACTACCGTCGCGCCAGAGGTCACGCCGGTCGGCGTAATCGTCGGCGCTGCGGCGATACCCCACGAGAAACTGTTGCCAGTCTCTACATTCGATACGTTACACTTCAAGGTCAATGTCTTCACCGTGCCTTTGGCCACCGTGAGAGAATTGTCGAGCGTGAAGGTCTGGTCCGCTCCGGTCGCGCCCGAAGGATTCACGACGTTCGAACCGGTGTTAAGCGCGGTCGAGCCGTCGAAGAGCTGGCAGGCGGTCACATCCGTGACTGCCGCCGAGCCGCCGAAGGTGAACTTGAGCGGAATCGTCGAGAACCGTACGTCCTCGCCCGATTGCGACGCGTCAAGCTGGTAATTGGCGAAGGTCTTGCTTGTGCCGGCGGTAATAGTCTGCGCCGAAGGCGAAGGCGAAACCGTGATGGCAAGCGCTGCCGTCTTCACCGTCACCGTGTTCATCGCCACTGCCGAGCTAAGCGTCGAAAGGCTGATGGTGTTGCCGGTAATCTGTCCCGTCACGGTCGTCCAATCCGTCGTAGGAGTGGTCGAAGCGATGTAGGTGACGCCGTTCGCCACGTCCGTGTCTACCTTGCCTTTCAGGGTGTAGAGGCCTTTGCCGATCGGATAGGTCACCGTATCGGTAAAGGTCACTTTCTGGTTGGTGCCCGCTTCCGCTGCCGCGTCAACCGGGCCGGCAACGACGTTGCCGTTCGGGCCGTACAGCGAGACGCTCGTCAGCAAGTCAGCGCCGGGAGCGACCGAAGACGTGAAGTGGAAGACATGGCTCTGGACCGAGATCGGCTCTCCCTTGAGGTCGATCTCATATCCGCCGAGCACCTGGTTGGGAACGTTCACCGCGATGTTCTGGGCCGCGACCGAAGATGCCTTCGAAATCGTGGTCACCGAACCCGCGCTAATCGTCACTTTCGAGCCGTCAAAGAACGGCGTGCCCGAGGTGAACTGCGAACCGTCGCCTGCAGTGCCGTTCTGAGACTGGGTGGCGGTGATGCCATACCCGTAGGTCTCGCCGGTAATGTAGAGGTCGGTCGCCTTGTAGAGGTCGAACTGGACCGTCCTGTTCGCCGAGCTCGCGCCCACGACATCCGCCTGGACATAGACGTCCTTGGCGAGGCCTTTGTCGATGACAATGCCCGAACCGAAGTTCGAAGTGTAGTACTTGCCCGTCGAATCGACGGTGGCCGGATATGCGGCGCCGTCGACATAAGTCGTGACGTTCGCGATATCCCCTGCTCCGGCGGAACCGACCTGGTTCCAGCGGATGGAGCGAAGGCGGACCTGTTCAGCGGAACCCGCGGTGATGCGGATGCCCGAGAACTTGTAGTTCGAGGTGCCGATTTCCTTCGTCGCGTTGCTGCTCGGGTCGAACGAGGAAAGCGTTATGGGTGCCGTGCCGATGGTAAGCGTCGAGTTTACCGTGTGAAGGGCGCCCGAAACCGGAAGCGAGCCGGAAACGGAGCCGTTCGTGTTCACGGCGACGACGTTGAGGCCGACTACCTGACCGGCGTAGTCGGTAAGGGTAGTAGCCGTATTGCCGCCGATGGTAAGCGTCCTCGAGGTGCCTGCCGGAATGGTGATGGGATCGCCGACCGAAGCCTGATGGTTCGAGTTCAGCGTCTTCGAGATGCCGAGCTGGTTGCCGTTCTCATCGAGGAGAACGACGCCAGAGAAGACGGCATCCTGCGCGGGGCCCGTGCGCTCGACCGTGATCGAGTTCACGGTGACCGCCGAGGCGCCCGCCGTGAGCACGATGCGGGTGAACGGAACGCGGCTTGCCAGTTCAACTGCAAGCGCGTTCGCGGGCTGCGATGCGCTCATGACTTGGAGCGCGCCGCCGGTCGAGGGGACAGTGGTGGTGCCGCTGTCGCACTTCTGGCCGGTCGTCGGACTGTAGCCTACCGTTGAGGTGCAGCCGGGAACCGTCGAGGTGCTGCCCGAAGTGCCGCCCATGGCGTTCAGCTTCGCGCGCGTCGAGGGTCCGACGTAGCCGGTGCCTTTGGTAAGGCCGACCGGAGCAAGGATTTCAGATGCGTAGAGTTCCTGGTACTTGATGACCGCCGCCTTGGTTCTTGAACCGAAGTACGTGGTCTCTTGCCCCGGAGCGCCTGCGCCTGAAACGAAAACCTGGGTAGCCGCGTTCATGTTGAGAACCTTTTGGAGGCTCATCACGTCCGCGCCCACGCTTCCCTGCTTCAGGTTGACCGCAAAGGTATATTGCGCATGTGCGATCGGAGTGAACGCCACAAACGCCATGAGGGCGATTGCGAACACCGCGACGATCGCGAGCAACCCTGTTGCTTTAGATTGCGTATAGTGATTCATAAATTAATTAACTAACTTTCGTTCTCCCCTCCGCGTTATCACGCGCAAAGGAAAACCTTGCCCACCGTAACCATTAGCTTCGACACTACTAAATACGGCGTGCAATTCAACACTTACTTCAAACGCCGTGCGGCGTTTGAAGCGAGGTGACAATTTTTGGAGCTGATAATTCCGTCTCAACCGTGCATCCGTGGGAACCGTGCGGAAGGAGGTTTTTCTGCTTCGCTATTCTCTTGTCAACGTGCCATCGCTCGCGGCCCACTCGACTCGTATGACCGCGACATATTCTTAACCCCCGTAGCTTGTGGAAGCTCCGGGAATACTTTAGCACGCGCCTTTTACCGCACCTGCTAAGCCTGGCCACATTATAGTATCGGGGCCCTTGGGCCGCCAAATACGATTTGTGGATAACCACGGGGATTTTTTCAGAAAAAACCCTTGTTTTTTATGGTTATTTTAAGAGAAACCAAGCTTCCCAATGCTCGCATAAACCCGTAAGGAAGTCAATGAAAACGGCTCTGTAGCAAGGCGGGGCGAGAAATCCCCTAAGGAGGACCTATGCCCCGGCGAGGGCGTATTTGCTCCAGCGCTTATCGCCCTTTCTCACCAACACCCCCTCCCCCACCATTTTGGTGAGTTCCCGCTGGATGGTCTTCTCGGAGACGCCGGTGAAAAAGCCGTAGATGTCCTTGATGCTCAAGAGTTTTTCCTTCCGCACCAGCTTGAGAATGACTTCCCGACGGTCGGCTTGCTTCGCTCCGTTCGGCTCATGCCTTCCCTCTGGCCTATTCCCGGTAGACGCGCCATAAAGGACGGTTCTTTCTTTCTGTCCTTTATAAGGGAGAAAGTCTTTCGGCGCAGGGATATTGGCACGAGCCAAAAGCTTCTCGGGAGCGCCCCCTATCCCCGACGCTTCGAAGAGGTCCTTGGGGAAAGCCGCCCGTTCCACGACGGCATCCGAGATTTGCTGGAGCATCTCGCGTAACCAGGATAGCTCTTTCTTTAAAAGCGCGCCGTTCCCTTCCGAGATCAGCCGGGAAAGGACGGCAATATCGATGAGGGCGACCACCTCGCCAATGAGGAAGGCAAGGCATGAACCGCGTTCTGCAGCTCCCGGAGAAAAGACCGACTTCCCCATCGCATTCATGTCCTTTAAAAGCTCCAGTGAGAGACTCCGGATTCTCCCGCGTAGCGGTTCGTCCGCCTCGATGTGCTCGGTAAGCAAATAAGCCGCCGTGGCTACCTTTTCACTTCGCTTGACGAGCAAAGAAGCGAGAAATGGCGGGCTATTTTCAGCATTCAAAAGAGAAGTGTCCTTTATAATACTATTCGATTCATTCTGTCCTTTATTGTCCTTTTTACCTTCCATTGATGTCCTTTATAGTGTCGGGAGAGAAAAATTATGTCCATTATATATCGGACAAACATAAAGTCAAAAGAATAGTTTTGAGTTTTTAGTTTTGAGTTTTTAGCCTTTATTCCCTAAAAACGAACAACTGAAAACTGGCTCTTAGTCATGATATAATTTCATCCTGTTAGAGATACCTCTTTGCCTAAAAACGAAAAATTACGATAAATTAAGAAAAATTCGGCAAAGAGGTACGGGAACGCGCAATGATAGAATGGAGAATAAGCATTTAACATCAATTTTAAGGAAACGCTTTCTATGGAATAGAACGGGCGTTCCCTATCTCTAAACAGGATGGCCAAAAAGAACGGGAAAGACGCAGGCGGCAAACGCGGATGGAAACTCAATTCCGGCCTTAAAGACGAGACGGTCCACGCAGTCCTCTCCATCGTCTTCTTCATCCTCTCCGCCCTCTTCGTCTTCGCGGCGGTCGGGAAAGGCGGTATGGCGGGCGACACCCTTTACCGCGCCCTCTCCTACCTCTTCGGGGTCGGCTACTACCTCCTCCCCGCCCTTTTCTTCATCCTTGGAGCATCGTACTTGCGGGCCTCCCGCCCCGACCTTGCTCTCCCCCACTTCATCGGCTCGTTCCTTTTCCTCATCTCCGGCCTTGGCATCATCGACATCGCTGAAAAAGACGCGGGCGGGGTGGTGGGCGGACTTGTTTCCTCCCCCCTCATGAAGCTTTTTGACGTCTACCTCTCGCTCGTGGTGCTCGGCGGGTTCCTCGTCATCTCGCTCCTCATTATCTTCGACGCGAAGCCTTCGAACGAGATTCTCTTCTTCTGGAGACGGTTTTTCAAAGGAAGAGACAAGGCAACAGAAGAGGAAGAGGCGCTCACCGTGGTGCAGGAAGAAGAACCGGAACCGCAGGAGCCGGAGCAACCGATGGGCGCCTTCGGGAAGCTTTTGGGCGGCGGCGAGGCGAAAAAGAAAGAAAAGGAGGAAGAGGAGATATTGGTCTCCCCGCGCGGGAGGCGCGAGCTCCGCCAGTTCGCGAACTATACGCCGCCGCCGCTCTCCATCTTCGAGAAGGACCGCGGCAAGCCAGACGTCGGCGACCTCAAGGCGAACGCGAACATCATCAAGCGCACGCTCCAGAACTTCGG
>JAUYLU010000067.1 GCA_030699625.1 bacterium | reverse complement strand
CCTGCGCGGCGGCGGCCGCCGCCGCGAGGTCGGACGAAGCAGAGAGCGCGCCGTTCGCCGCCTTCCATTCGACAAGGGTCTGCTCGACGGACACTCTTCCGTTTTGCACGTCCGTCACCACCTGGGAATCGGAAGCGGTGAACGTGAGCTGGGGGCTCGCCGTTCTCGGGTTCGAAATGAACTTGTCGAGCTGGTTTCTGACCGCGTCATCGGCGGAAGTATAGGACTTCCTTATTTCGTTCAAAAGCGCCTCACGGTCCCCCGTGACGTCGGCTTCGGCCACGGCGAGCTCCTCGGCGCGGGTACCCGCTTTGAGCGAGTCGAGCTTCGCTTTTTCGCGCTCGAGCGTCGCCTCTTTTTGGAGGACTGCCGCGCGCAGGTCGCCGTTCTCGAGCTCGGCGAGCACCCTCCCCTCGCCTGCCGCATCACCCGCCTTGACATAGACGCGCGAAATCCTGCCGCCCTGAGAAAAACCGAGATTGACGCTCTCTGCCGCAGCCACTTTTCCCGACACGCTCACTTCTTGGACATACGGAGCGACGCGCACCGTGAACGTCTCGCGATCGTTCCCGTTCTTAAAGAGCGCGAAGCCGCCGATGCCGAGCGCGACGAGGCCGATCGCTATGTACGCAAGCGTTTGTTTGGTGAGAAAAACGAGGGGATTCATCAATAATTCAGAGCATAGCAAATTAGAGGAACCGGCGCATCAATAGCGCACAACCGCCCCATAGGGGCGGTTGTGCGTAGTCATTATGTTCCCTTCTTGTACATGCACTTGATGCAGCTCGCCTGCGGTTCGCGCGTGACGATGTATTTTGCGCCGCACGAACACGCGAAGACCTGGGTCTTCGACGGCTTCTCTATCCATTTTCCCCCTTTATGGAAGGTTTTCTTCGAGGGAGCGTAGGGAAAGGGCTTCATGTTATTCGATGAAGGTAAGGGCAACGCCGCGCTTGTCGCCGCGGCCGGTGCGGCCGATGCGGTGCACATAATCGGTGTGCGTCGCGGGAATGTCGTAATTGATGACATGGGTCACGTCGGGGATGTCGAGCCCGCGCGCGGCCACGTCGGTGGCCACGAGCACCTGCACTTTGTTCTCCTTGAAGCTCCCGAGGGCGCGCTGGCGCTGGGCGTGGTTCTTGTTGCCATGGATGGACTGCGCTTTGAAGCCGCGCTCGACGAGCGTCTTCGAAAGCCGCTCCACGCCGTGCTTGGTGCGCCCGAAAATGAGCACTTTGGCGAACTCTTTCTTGTTGAGGAGGTCGTGGAGCATTTCGATCTTCTCGCCCTTTCCCACGCGCACCACGTCCTGCTCGACGTTCTTTGAAGTGTCGCCCGTCTTTACGGAGACCTTCACGGGGCTCTTGAGGAATTCGCCCACGAGGCGCTCGATGTCGGGAGAGAGGGTGGCCGAGAAGAAAAGCGTCTGCCGCTCCGCGGGCACGCCCCTCATGATGAAGCGCATGTCGGGAAGAAAACCCATGTCGAGCATGCGGTCGGCCTCGTCGAGCACCACCGCGGAGAATTTACCGAGGTCGATCATCTTCCGCTCGATGAGGTCCTTGAGCCTGCCGGGCGTGCCGATGATGAAATTGTTGTGATAGCGAAGCTCCCGTATCTGGGCGCCGAGCGAAGCGCCGCCGACGCACGAGACCGAGAAGATGCGCCTCGGGGCGCCCATGCCGGCCACAAAGCCCTTAAGCTCGCTCTCTATCTGAAGCGCGAGCTCGCGGGTGGGCACGACGATGAGCACCTGCGTCTTCGGCTCGAGCTCCACTTTGTGGATGAGCGGAATGAGAAAAGCGCCCGTTTTGCCGGTGCCGGTGTTCGCCACGCCGAGAATGTCCGCGCCGCGAAGCGCGTGAGGGATGGCCTTGTCCTGGATGGGCGTCGGCGTCCGGTATCCTTTCGCGCCGATGGCCCGCTTCAATGATTCGTGGATTTTAAAATCGGCAAAGGCGTGCGCGGGAACAAACGTTTCGACGTGCTCCGCCGGAACGGCCTTGTTCACGTATTTGCCGATGTCGATGCGCTCGGTCCTGCCGCGGCCGCGAGGCCCCGTGCGGGGAGCGCCGCGAAATCCGCCGCGGCCGAAGCCGCTGCTACTGCGCGCGCGAGAAGCACTATCGTGAAAACTTCTATGGTGCATAGCTTTATCGGGGCAAAAAGCCCTTAACCTCTAGTCTTTTAAAATAAAAATTCGACTAGTCGTCTCGAGAGGTTGGATAAAGCCAGATGAGGGCTCTACTACTGGGTATTCGGAAGCTTTGCTTCCCACACAGAAAACCGATGAGATTAGGTTATTGCCATTATGTGCTAAAAATCTGCTTTTGTCAATCGCGCCCGAGGTTCCCAAAATCAAAGCCGCCCCCGAGGCGGCTTTGAGCTTATTACGAAAACGTGCGGGACGCATCGACCGAACGCCCTGCGAACCGAAATGCATCTGCATGGTGGCGGAGGATGCCCCCTCCGGCGGTTACCCCCTCCGTCCGCCGCGACACGAGTCGCGGCAATGGCGCCGTCAGGCGTGCGTGCGTCCTATGCGGTTTTCGGTTACATAATAGATAACGAACGAGGCGCACAAAGGTGTCATGCAAGGAACGAAGGCGCGCGATAGGGCCGCTTCGCCTTGCCGAAACGGCGAAGCGCCGAAAGATAGCGGTGGCCTGCGAGGCGCTTGCGCGTACGCGAGAGATTGAGCTTCACCGCGTTCTCGGTGACGCCCATGACCCGGGCGATGTCGGCGATCCGCATCTCGTCGAGGTACCGCATGAGGAGGACGTCGCGGTTTCCCTTGGGAAGCTCCTGGACCGCCCGCCAGAGCGAAGCGGCTTCCGATTTGCGCTCGATGTCCCCGAGCATTTCGTATGGAATCTCCCCCGCCGCTTCGAGTTTCGCCGCGGCGGGCTTCCGGTAGTGGTCAATGAGGAGGTTGTGGGCGATGCGGACGAGGTACGTGAGATAGGAGAATTTCCGGTGCACGAAGCGCGAAAGGCTCCTGAAGGCGCGGAGGAACGTCTCCTGCGTCAGGTCTTCGGCCGCTTCTTTGTCGTGGCCGACACGGTACCAGAGGTAATTGAAAACGGACGCGCGGTACTTGCGGTAGAGCTTTTCGAATTCCCCCGGGTCTTCCTTGGCCCTCTCGAGAAGGAGCTCGTCGTCCCGGTGCATAGCCACAGTATACCGGACGGGCGCGCGGCGGGGCCGTTACGGCTGAAAAAGCTCCTCGGGCGCGAACTTCACCGACCGCACCTCTTCGAACTGCCGCGCGGTCGCCTCTATCTGGAACCAGAGGATGCCGACGCGGCACGAACCGCCGACGCTCCTGTTCGAAGGGTCTTCGAACAGGAGCGTGAGCGTGCCGTTTTCGAGCTCGGCGTCCGAAAGCGAGAGTCCGGGAAGCGGATACTCGGTGGAAATGCCTTGCGCTTTTTCCGCTTCAGAAAGTTCGCCGCGGACGAGAAGCTTCACGGCTTCTTCGATGAGCGTTTTTCTGTCTTCGGCTCTCGGGAGGAAGCGTTCGACAGGGACAAGCCCTGCCCGGCTGCACTGTATGTTCCCCGAAGCGTCCTTGTCCTTCGCTTCGCTGTAATAATAGAGAAACACCCGTTCCTTCCCTTCTTTGCCGCCGGTGCGCTCGTAGAGCACATAGCCGCCCGCGAGCACGGCGAGCAATAAAAGCGCGAGAACATATTTCATGGGAATCAGCCGCGGGCCGTTTTGAGGGCGCGCGTCCACCACAGAAGCTGCACGAGCATGCTCTCGGCGCTATGAGCGTACGGATCGAGCGCGCCCGCCTTGAGCGCCCCGTCCGCGACGAGGTCCCAGGGCGCGAAAATATGCACGGCGTTCCGGACGGGCGCCATCTGGAGCTCGACCGCCATGCCGCGAAGCTGCTCGACGGCCCGGGCGCCGCCCGTGCTTCCGTAGGAAACGAAGGCCACCGGCTTCTGGTTCCACTCGAAATAGACCTGGTCGAAGGCGTTCTTCAAAACCGCCGGGTACCCGTGGTTGTACTCAGGCGAAACGACGATGAAACCGTCCGCTTCCTTTATCTTTTCCGCCCACTGCTTCGCCATGTCGTCGTGCGGCGGGCCTTTGCGGTAGGTGGGCGAGACCGGCTCGTCGTAAAAAGGCATCGGGTAGTCGCGCAGGTCGAGCAGCTCGACGTCAAACTCCCTTTTCGCTTCCGCGAGGCCCGCAATCCAGCGCGCAGGATGCTCGCTGAAGCGGTCCGGCCGCGTGCTTCCCATGATTATTTTTATTTTCAGCTTGTCCATGGTGCTTCCGTGCACTGCCGCTTTTAATACCTTATGCCGAGCGGCCGCTCGACGTATACGACCCTCCACCATTTCTTGCCCTGCAAGAAGCCGACGACGGCGCCTCCTGCGATGAGAAGCGCGGTGCCGACGTCATGCACGAATTCCCACGCTTCCCACGAGAGCCCGAGGCCGTAACGCTCGAAGTCGCCCACCAAAAGAGCGATGGCGGGAATCTCGATTGCGGCATGGACGAGGAATCCCGCCATGGCGCCCAGAAAAGAAAAAAGGAAAAGATAGAGAGCTCTTTTCATCGTACCTTATGCGATGCCTTTCCGCGAATCGGAATAGATGGAAAGAAAAGCGAGAAGGAGGCTCATGGCGAGCGGCCCCACGAAGATGCCGACCGGCCCGAAAAGGGCGAGGCCGCCGAGGACGGCAAGGAGCACGAGGAGCGGATGGAGTTGCATTCCCCTGCCCACGAGCTTCGGCCCGAGAAAATTGTCGATGAGGCCGACCGCCGCCACCCCCCACACGAAAAGCCCGAACGCCGAGCCTCCCTCGCCCGTCACGGCGAGGAAGGCGATGGCCGGGATGAAGACGAGCGAAGTGCCGACGCCCGGGATGAGCGCGGCGAGCGCGGCCACGGTGCCCCAGAGGACGGCGTTCGGGATGCCGAACACGGCGAAGCCGACGGCGGTAAGCATGCCCTGGATGAGGGCGATGGCGAGGTTCCCTTTGATGACCGAATTCACCGCGAGCTCGAGTCGCGACGAGACCGCCTCGTCATCGGCGTCGGAGAGCGGCGAAAGCTCGATGACCGCCTTCCTGAATTTCGCGCCATCGCGGAGGAGGTAGTAGAGGGCGATGAAGAAGATGAAAAACTTGAGGAGAAGGCCGGCGATGCTCGAGAAGGCGCGGCCCAAGTTATCGATGACCCACTGGAGCCCCTGCTTCACGTAGGCATCGAGGTTCGCCGAAAGGTTCTTCGAGAACTCCTCAGAACCGGGGAAATAGGTCTCGATGAACGATTCGAGATAGAGGAGCGGGGTCGAGAGCGAAGCGCCGCCGTCCGCGGTGAGCGCCGCATAGAGGCTCTCGGCTTCCCGGGCGATGAGGAGGCCGATGAGGGTAAGCGGGAGGAGGATGCCGACGACGGCGACGAGCACGGTGAGAAACGCGGCGACGCCCGGGAAGGAACGGAATCCGGGGAGGATGCGCCGGTGGAGGGGCTCAAGGACCACCGCGAACACCGCGGCGAGAAAAAGCGGCGCGAGGAACGGCCGGAAAATGAAAAAAGCGAGGGCGAACGACCCCGCCACGAGGACGAGGAGGAAATACGGCTGGACCTTGTTCATGTTCCTACTATACCATCGGAAAAGACTACGCCTTCGGACGCTTCTTTTTCTTCCTGATGCCCACATTCTTCACCTTTCCTTCGAGCCGGTGGGCGAACCACAGCTTCGTCTTCTTTTCTTTGTGCCGTTTCGGCTTCTTTTTCATCACTGTTTATTTATTGCGCGCAATCCTGCGGGGCTAGCCTGCCTGTCGGCAGACAGGGAATCTCACGTCGTCGCTTCCCGCCTGCGCCGAGGCTTCGGCGGGCAGGCGCTCCTCTTTAGACACCCACGGTTTCTAATGGCTTCGCCATTTTCCTCCACGGGGAGACGATGCGCGTCTCCCCGACCCCCGCTCCCTGTTCGAGCCCAAGCCTCCAATATGCAAAAAGAATAGCATGTGGCTATCCTCTCTGCATATGACTGCCGGGCTTGGAC
>JAUYLU010000066.1 GCA_030699625.1 bacterium | reverse complement strand
GGTCGCCCTTGAGACGCAGGAGCATCTTTTCGCTTTCGGATTCGACGAGGAGATCGGGGATTTCGCCCGCAGTTTCGGCCGCGATCTTCCCTATCATCTCGACGCGCTTTTTCTCCTTTGCCCGGGCCGCCTTCTCAAGGCCGATGTTCTCCTTGAGTTTCGCCTTGAGGGCAACGAGGCTCTCGAATTGTCCAAGCGACCTCGCGAATGTGTCGTCGAGGTCGGGGAGAAGCGGTTTCTCTTCTCCTTCCTTTTTGATGGCGCGCTGTTTCCTGAGCTCCTCAAGCGCTTCGTCCACTTCCTTGTCGGTTGCCTCGGCGTCTTCCTTCTTCGAAAGCGTTTCCTTGGCGATGGCGGCGTAGCGGGGGAGCGCGAGCTCAGGCACCACCGCGCTCTTGATCTTGAAGCCGAGGGGACTCCCGATGCCGAGCTTCACGATGGAGATTTCGGGCGGGCCGATGACGTCGAGCGTATGCTCCATGACGAGCTTCGGATATGCCTCTTCAAGAGCGAGTTCCGCCATTTCCTCGAGCACGGCCATTTCGCCGACTTTCTGCACGAGCACCGCCTCGGGCGCCTTTCCTTCCCTGAAGCCGTCTATTTTTACCTTTTCGGAAAGGTGCGCGACTGCGCGCGGGCGGTAGGCGGCGAATTCCTGTTCGGGGATTTCCCCCTCGAGCTCGACGAGGCTCTTTGGAAGCTTGGTGAGTTTCGCTTTCATCCCGTAGTAAAAAATGGCATTGCCTTACGGCATAAGGCAGCTATCCGTAAATTAAAATTTGATAACGACACTTCGGTTTTATCCCGAAGTTTCGAAAACAGCGCCCATGCCATTTTTTACTACGGGATTCATAGACGCCCACTGTATCACATTCCCGACCAATGAAAAACGCCCCGTGAGATAACGACGCCGAAATTACCCTTAATCCGAACAATATCCAAAAATCGGTTTAAGTGAAATTCTGGAATTTGCTATCTCACGGGGCGGTTTTTCGAACGAACCGGAGGAGAATTTACTGCAGTTCCGCTTCGATGTCGGAGAGATCGTCGTCGAAGCCGTTGAGCGCGTTAGCCGAGAGATCGGCTTCGATGGCCTCGAGGTCGTCTGAAGCGGTTTCCGGCGAGAGGATGCTCGAGCCACCCTCCCTCCAGAGCCAGTAACCGCCGAGGGCGAGGAGCACGATGACGATGATGATGCCGATGAGCGCCCCCTTCCCTTGTCCTTCTTGTTCCATGGTGTGATTGGGTTTATTTGATAACGAACGGGACCGTTTATTGCGCCGAGGAGGGAGTGGAGGTCGCTTTCCCGGACGAAACGCCGCGTATGGACGTGACGACATCGACGAGCGCGGCGTGGGCCGCCTTGAGCGCGTCTTCCACCGCCTTCATCTCGCCGCGGAGCGCGTCGAGCGCCTTCCTGGGATCTTCCGCGTTCGCGAGCACTTTCAATTTTTCGGCGAATGCCTTTGCCTTTGCCTCGGCCTCGGCTATTTTCGCGTTCGCCGCGGCGAGCTTCGCCCTCGACGCTTCGAGACGCGCGCCTTTCTCGCGCTCGAACTTGCCGATGCGCGATTCGATGCGCTTGGCGATATCTTTAAGGTATTCGACGCGCTTGTCCATCTTCTCGATGATCCGCTTGGCCTGCGCCGCGACGACCCTTTTCTTCGTCTCGGTAAGCCGCTCGCGCGCTTCCGCCTTTTTTTCCGCCACGGTCGTCGAAGCCTTGTCCACGAGCGTCTTGGCCGCGCCTCTCCTTTCTGCGGCGTTCGTCGGCGTTTGGGCATAGGCACTGCCCGCTGTGAAAAGCAGGGCGAGCGCCAGCGCCGCATACGATACTTTCTTCATGCGTTTCTATTTTTAATATTGATAATCCAAATTTTCCCCGCCGAATCCGTACCATATAGTAACGCACAAGGCCCGCTCTGTCCTAGCGGGCCTTGTGGATTTTCTGTGCGCGCTTGCGCCTTATTTTTTGTACTTTTTCTGGTACTTTTCGATCGCTTTTTCGGCGTCGCGCATGGCGCTCTCGGCGTTTTGCCAGTCGCCGACCGTCACTTTCTTTTTCTGAAGGTCCTTGTAGGTGGCGAAGAAATGCCTCACTTCCTCGAGGAAATGCGGCTCGATGTGGGCGAGGTCGGTGACGTGGGCATAGCGGGGGTCTTTTTCAGGCACCGCGAGCACCTTGGCGTCGTCCTCTCCCGAGTCGTTCATAGGAAGGACTCCGATGGGCCGCGCTTTCACGAGGCAGCCCGGTACCAGGGGCTCGTGGCCGAGCACGAGGACGTCGAGAGGGTCGCCGTCGTCCCAGAGCGTCTGCGGCACGAAGCCGTAGTTTGCCGGATAGTGCATGGGGGAGTAGAGCACCCGGTCGAAGATGATGAGTCCTGTTTTTTTGTCGAGCTCGTACTTCACCCTCGAGAGCTTCGGGATTTCGATGACGACGTTCAGGCTCTTCTTGTCGCCGGGGGGGATTTCATGCCAAAGGTTCATCCCATTAGAAATTAAGATTCATAACGCCTTTCTTAAGAATCGTTCGACCTTTGCACTCGTTGCTTTTTAGAGACATGATTTTCGTGAATTTCTAACGGGACAAGTTCCTGTTGCTTGTTATCCGTTAGTTGTTATCTGTTTTTTCGTCGACGGCGACCGACTCGCCGTCGCTTTCGGCGATATTCTCGCCCGACGACGAGGAAATATCGATCTTATAGCCGGTGAGCTTCGCCGCGAGGCGCACGTTCTGGCCGCCCTTGCCGATGGCGAGCGACTGCTGGTCCTCGGCCACGGCGATCTTGGCGTGCCGCGCCGTCTCGTCGATCTCGATGCCGATGACCTTGGCGGGAGAGAGCGAATCGGCCACGAACTTCTTGGGGTCTTCCGACCATTCAATTATATCTATCTTCTCGCCGCCGAGCTCGTTCATCACTGTGGAAACGCGCACGCCCCTTTGGCCGACGCACGAGCCCACGGGGTCGACGTGCCGCTCGTGCGACATGACCGCGATCTTCGAGCGCGAGCCCGGCTCGCGGGCGATCGATTTGATCTCGACCACGCCCGAGGCGAGCTCGGGGGCTTCCTGCTTGAAGAGCTCCTCGAGGAACTTCGGGTGGGTGCGCGAGAGGCGGATGTTGACGCCGCGCGGCGTCTCTTCCACCGAATAGAGGTACGCCTTCAGGCGCTCCCCCTGGCGGTAGCGCTCCGAGGGGATCTGCTCGTCGAAGGCGAGGATGCCCGTGGTGCGTCCGAGGTCGACGAAGACGTTCCCGCGCTCGATGCGCTGGACGATGCCCGAGACGATCTCGCCCTGCTTCCCGCCGAACTCGTCCAAGACGCTCGCGCGCTCCGCCTCGCGGATGCGCTGGATGATGACCTGCTTCGCGGTCTGGGCGGCGATGCGGCCGTAGTCGCCCTTCCCTTCGAGGGGAAAGACAATCTCGTCCTCGAGCTTCGCGTCCTTCTTGATCTTCTTGGCGTCGGCGACGAGGATGTGGCGCTCGGGGTCGAAACGCTGGCGCTCGTTCGCGGGCTCGCCCTCCACCCCCTCTTCTCCGGACGGCAGGGGCTCCGCTTCCGCTTCGCTCTCCTCCTCCATGCGCACGAGGGATTCGTCGACGACGATCTTCACCTGGAAGAACTCGACCTTGCCGGAGGTGATGTCGAAGGCGGCGCGGACGATCTGCCCTTTCTTGCCGTAGTCCTTCTTGTAGGCGGCGGCGAGCGCCTGCTCGATCGCGTCGATGATCTTCTCTTTGGGGATTTTCCGCTCTTCCTCGAGCTGTTCGAGGGCGGATCTCATCACTTTGAGGTCAAACATGTGGGTAGTTTTTAGTTTTCAGTTTCTAGTTTGCAGTCTATAAAAAAATAAAGCCCGATCTTGCGGAGCGGGAATTACTGGCGGTAGTATACGCTTCTTTCTTGATAAGTCAAACAAAGCTGAAAGAGGGCTCTTTTTCTTGCTATACTTTAAGTAGTTCACCCGCCAAAATTTTAAATGAGCATTCTGAAGGAAAACGATTTCTTTTGGCGAAGATGGAAGGTGGTAGCAGGTCGTAGGAAGAACGTTTTATCATTTAAAATGTAGGAGGGTAAATGCACGTCAGCGAAGAGCAGCTCAAAAAATTCGTGAAGGACTCGGGCCTTGTCACCTCGACCGACATCGGGAAGGCCGAAAAGAAGGCGAAGGAAACGAACGTCCCCCTCGGCGAGACGCTCGTCTCGGATGGGAAGATCTCCGAGGACGACCTCCGCCGCATGGAGGCGTACGTGCTCGGCATCCCCTTCGTTTCCCTCAAGAACGAAAAGCTCGATTTCGAGGTCCTCTCGCTCATTCCGGAGCCCATCGCGCGAAACCACAACATCGTCGCCTACAGGAAGAACGCCACGGAGCTCGAGGTGGCCATGCTCGATACCGACCACCTTTCGGCCATCGATTTCGAGAAGAAGAAGACGGGGCTCAGAATCTTGCCCCGCCTCACCGACACCGAGTCCGTCAAAAGCTCGCTCGTCCAGTATTCCCGCACGCTCAAGGCCGAGTTCGACGACATCATCGAGAAAGAAGCGGCCGCCCTGAAGCGGGAGGGCGACGAAGCAGTCCCCGAATCGGAAAAGGAGCTGAAGCGGCTCGCCGAGGACCTTCCCATCGTCCGCATCGTCGACACGCTCCTTTCGCACGCCGTCATGGAGGACGCTTCCGATATCCACATCGAGCCGGAAGAGGCGGACGTCATCGTCCGCTACCGCATTGACGGCATTCTCCGGGACGCCATGGTGCTGCCGAAGGTGGCGGGACCGGGCATCACCGCCCGCATCAAGGTGCTCTCTAATTTGAAGCTCGACGAAAAGCGCCTGCCGCAGGACGGGCGTTTCAAGATAGAGAAAGACGGCGAGCGGATATCGTTCCGCGTCTCGACGCTCCCCACCTACTACGGCGAAAAGACGGTCATGCGGCTCTTGCGCGAATCGGTTTCCGGCTTCACCCTCGAAGGACTCGGGTTCCACGGCGAAGACCTCGAGCGCATCCATAAGGCGCTCAACCAGACCACGGGTATGCTGCTCGCCACCGGCCCCACCGGCTCGGGCAAGACGACGACGCTCTATACCATGCTCGACATCCTGAACACGCCCGACGTCAACATTTCGACCATCGAGGATCCCATCGAGTACCAGATGAAGCGGATAAACCAG
>JAUYLU010000065.1 GCA_030699625.1 bacterium | reverse complement strand
CTGCCTGAAGGGCGCTCGCCGCGGCGGCAGAAGCGGTTTTCGCGGGCACTGGAAGCGGCGCCTCGATGCCGCCCGTGATGCGGAGCGGGGGCCGCCTTTCTTCGAGAAGCGAAAGGCGGCCGAACCCGAACGAAACGAGGGCGACAAGGACTAGGATGAGCGGGAAATAGACAGGCGGGGATTCAAGCCGGTCACGGCATGCTCTCATGAAAATCTTGATTTTGAAGCGCATTTCTGGTAGCCTCATGGAGTCGTTTGATATTCGGTATTTAAACTATAGACTAAAAACTGTTTACCCGCCAAAATTTTGCGAAGCACAACTTAGGCGGGAAAGCTACAAACTACCCCTATGGCATCTAAAAAGGCCGCCGGCGCGGCGAAAAACCTAAGCGATTCCGGACCGAAGTTTCTCGGCACGAAGCTTTACGACGGGGAGAAAGCGCTCTGCGGGGCCATTATCGTGCGCCAGCGCGGCACCAAAATCCTTCCGGGCGTGAACGTCGGCATCGGCAAGGACCACACGCTCTTCGCCCTTAAGGAAGGCAAGGTGAAGTTCACCACCAAGAGAAAAACGGGTTTCGACGGCAGGACGAAGATGAAAAAGTTCGCCAACATCCAATAAGTTAAAAACCGCCGAGTCCCGGCGGTTTTTTATTGCTCAGATCGTGCGCGGTTACTGCGTGGATGACTCGATGCCAAAATCGCTCGGTTTCTTATCGCCGCGCGCCACGGCTGTGGCATCGGTGAACGAGAGCTTGTTCTCACGCATGAGCTGGTCGCGGAGCTTGAGCTGTTGGAGACTCAATCCTTCCATATCAGCCTGGATAGCGCCGGCGTGTTCGAGACGCTTGGCATTCGATTTCATTTTAAACCCCTTCCGTTGTTGGTCTCCCCGCAGGATATCCCGGAGCGTTCGATTGGTCAACCGAGAAACTCCTTTACTTATTCCTTTTCGACGACGAGCGTAAGCGTGCTCTCGCGCGCTTCCCCTCGTATCGGTATTTCGAACGTACCGAGGGCCTTTACCGGCTTCTCGAGCACGATGAACTCGGACGGTATTTCGAGCCGAAACTCCCTGCGGAGATATTCCGCGATTTCCTCCTTGTGGATGCCTGCATAGAGATGCCCTTCCTCGTTCGCGGGCTCTTTGACCACGAGCTTCTTGCCGTTCACTTCCTCGATGTTCTTCCGGAGAAGCTCGCGCTTCACCCGCTCTTCCGCCTCTTCCATGACCGCTGAGCGCGTGAGATTGGCAAGCGCATCAGGCGCGGCGGGTGCCGCGAGCTTTCGCGGCATGAGAAAGTTCCTCGCGTAGCCCGGCGAGACTTCCTTCACTTCATGGCGACGGCCGAGCCCTGGCACGTCCTTGAGGAGTATCATTTTCATCCCATTAGAAATTAAGACTCATAATGTATTGTTTTTAAAATCGTTCGACCTCTGTATGCATCACTTTTGGGAAACATACACTTTTGTGAATTTCTAACGGGACAAGTCCCGTTCTTTGTTATGCGTTATCCGTTATCTGTTTTTGGCCGCCTGTCTGCGTGCGCACGCACAGGCAGGCGGCCTCTAACGGATTCATTGCTTAAGCAGTATCGAAACGGCGCGCTCAAGCTGGGGGTCCCTCTCCTTCTCGGTGTCCTCCCTCGATATCGAGACCTCGACGTCGGGTTTCAAGCCCCCTTCGGAGATGGAGACGCCGAGGGGCGTCAGCCAGCGCGCTACCGTCACTTTGAGCGAGGTCTCCGGCGTGATTTTCACGAGCTCCTGGACCGAGCCCTTGCCGAAGGTTTTTTCGCCGACGAGCGTCGCCACCTTGTGCTCGCGGAGCGCCCCGGCGAGGATTTCCGACGCCGACGCCGAACCCTCGTTCACGAGAATGACGAATTTGAGCTTGTCGGTGAAGATGTTGTAGCCCTTGCTCCGGAAGACCTCCTTTTCGCCGTTCTTGTTGTTCTCTTCGGAGACCACCACCTTGCCCGCGGGCAAAAACCAGCTCGCCATGTCGACGGCCGCCTCGAGATAGCCGCCCGGGTTGTTGCGAAGGTCGAGGAGGAGCAAGGCGCTCCCGGAATCGACAAATTCTTGAAGCGCGTTCCTAAAAAGGCCGGGCGCGTTCGCCGAGAAGCTGTAAAGCCTGATGACAAAAACGCCGTCCTTCCGAAGCTCGGTGTCGATCGTCGGGATGACGATGACGTCGCGCGTCACTTTGAGCTCGATGGCTTCGTCCTCGCCCTCCCTCGCGAGCGAGAGCGCGACGTCGGTCCCTTTCGGGCCGCGGATGAGCGACACCGCCTTTTCCACCGACATGTCGGTGGTCGGCGTGCCGTTGATCTTCAGTATCCGGTCTCCCGCCTTGATGCCGGCGCGGTCGGCGGGCGTGCCTTTGAGGGGCGCGATGACGGTGAGGAGGCGGTCCCGAAGCCCTATCTCCATGCCGACGCCGGTGAACTCGCCGCTGATGGAGGCATCGAAGTCCTTCGATTCCTGCGGCGGGAAAAAGACGGTGTAGGGGTCGCCGAGCGAGTTCGCGAGCCCTTCGATGGCGCCCCAGACCTTCTCCTGGTCGGTGGTCGAGCCGTTGTACGAGACGTACTTCTCGTTGAGCACGTTCCAGGCCTTCCAGAACGGCGAGAAGTCGGTGCCCGCCGGAAGCGGCGTCTCGGGCGTCTTGTTGGAGAGGCCTGTCGCTTTGTCGATCTCGGGAGAGCGGTCCCTGCCCGCCCATACGCCCGCCCCGAACGAGCCCGCGAGAAGGGCGAGGGCGACGAGGCCGGCGATGACGTGATGGCGCGGGATTTCCCTGATGAGCGTACCGAACATAGGTTTGATTATAACTGGCAGCGAGGGGAAAATGAAGCTCGCTTCAATTTGACCCGAGCGAACCAGTTATATGCCTGCGAAGCGTAAGGTATATAAGCGCTAGAGAGATTCCAGTAAATGCTTGCATTTGTTGGAATCGAACGACGCGCTTATATACCTATTTGCCTTGTAAGGACATATAACGGGCAGCGAGGGAGAAATAAAGCGGGTTTATTTCGACCGAGCGAGCCCGTTATATCGTATATCGTTAAATATACGATATAAGTGCTAGCGAGGGAGAAAGGAAGCGGTATTCTGCTTTCCTTTCGACCGAGCGACGCACTTATATGTTTCCGCGGAAGCGGGCATATAACGAGCGAATCAAATTGGTGGGAGGAGCTCTCTTTGCTATACTTTTCAGTATCGACGCCAGTCTATTTCGCTTCTTTACCCCTTCATTGCCGTATGGCCAAAGCTCCGCTTCTTAAACGCATCTCCAAACTTTTCGGGCCGGGGTTCTTGACCGGCGCATCCGACAACGACCCGACCTCCGTCGCCACGTATTCGCAGACGGGAGCGATGTTCGGCTTGGGGCAGCTTTGGACGGCGGCGTTCGCGTTGCCGTTCATGGTGGCCATACAGGAGATGAGCGGACGCATCGGGCTTGTGACGTGCAGCGGACTTTCCGGGGTCATCAAGCGGCACTATCCGAGCTCCGTGCTGTACGGAGCAGTCTCGCTGCTTTTCGTCGCCAACGTGTACACCATCGGCGCCAACCTTGGGGCCATGGCCTCTTCCATCCAGCTGTTCGTTCCCATGCCGTTCATGTACCTCCTCTTGGGCATCACTATCGGACCGATGCTTCTCGAAATATTCATCCCCTATCCGACCTATGCCCGTTTCCTGAAATATCTGACGCTTCTCCTGCTGTCGTATTTCGTGACCGCCCTCATCGTCACGAAAGACTGGGGAGCGGTTTTCTCCTCGCTCATTACCCCGCAATTCATATGGGACAAAGCCTTCATTTTCAATCTGGCCGCGATTTTCGGCACCACCATATGCCCCTACCTCTTTTTTTGGCAATCTGACCAAGAGGTCGAAGAGGAGATTTCCCGCCACCGCGTGTGCGCCGTAGGCACGGCGAGCAATAAAAAAATGCGCGAACTCAGATGGGACACCACGGTGGGGATGGTTTTTTCCCAAATGGTGACGGTGTTCATTATCGTCACGGCGGCCGCGACATTCGGCGCCCATGGCATCACGAACATCGAAACCGCCACGGACGCCGCCCTTGCGCTCAAACCGCTCGCCGGGGAGTTCGCCTCGCTCCTGTTCACGCTCGGCATAGTGGGCACGGGGCTTCTCGCCGTGCCGGTGCTCGCCGGTTCGGCCGCCTACGCGATCTCGCAGGCGCTCGGCTGGAAAGCGAGCCTCGGAAAGACGTTCCGTCAGGCGCCGGGATTCTATGCCGTTATCATCATTTCCACGCTCGTAGGGCTTTTTGCCAACCTGGGGCCGGTCAATCCCATAAAAATGCTGTACTATGCCGCCGTCCTGAACGGCATCATCGCCCCGATACTCATGGTGCTCATCCTTTTGATAGGCAACAACCGGAAGATCATGGGCGATAAGGTCAATTCTTTCCGGTCGAACTTTTTCGGGATAACCATAACGGTCTTCATGGCGACGATCGCCCTTCTTCTCGCATGGCACTATCTGGTCGTCTAGAAAACGGACTGAAACGCAATGCTATTCTACAATACGTTCACAAGAAAAAAAGAGCCTCTCGATAAAAAAGCAGGCGAAACCGTCGGGCTCTATTCCTGCGGCCCCACGGTCTATCATTTCCAGCACATCGGGAATTTCCGGAGCTTCGTCTTCGCCGACCTGCTTCGGCGCGCGCTCAAGCAGGGCGGCTACAAAGTGACGCACGTCATGAACATCACCGACGTCGGGCACCTTGCCGAAGACACCGGGGAGGACAAGGTCGAGCGCGAGGCGAAGCGCCAAAAAAAGAGCGCAAGGGAGATCGCTGACTATTACACCGACGATTTCATGCGGGGCCTCAAATCCCTCAATATCAACGTCGCCGAAATGGCTTTCCCGCGCGCTTCCGCCCATGTCGAGGAGCAGATAGCCCTCATCAAAAAGCTCGAAGAAAAGGGCTTCACCTACGCCATCTCTGACGGAGTCTATTTCGACACCTCGAAAGACAGCGGCTACGGAACGCTTGCCCGTCTCGATGAGGCGAAGCTTCTGGAAGGCGCGCGGGTGGAAAAGAAAGAAGAAAAGAAAAATCCCGCCGACTTCGCCCTCTGGAAATTTTCCACCAAAAGCGGGAAACGCGAACAGGAATGGCCGTCGCCGTGGGGCACGGGCTTCCCCGGCTGGCACATAGAGTGCTCTGCCATGGCCATGAAATATCTTGGGGAGCATTTCGACATACACACGGGCGGCGTCGACCTCATCTTCCCGCACCACACGAACGAGATCGCCCAATCCGAGAGCGCCACCGGGGGGAAATTCGTCGACATCTGGATGCACAGCGGCTTCGTCCAGATGGGCGGCGAGAAGATGGCCAAGTCCGTGGGAAACATCCTGCGCCTCAACGAGCTCGAGCGGCTCGGCTTCTCTCCCCTCTCCTACCGGTTCCTCCTCCTCGGCACCCATTATCGGAAACCGCTCGAATGGAGCGAGGAGGCCATGACGGGCGCCCAGAATTCATTTGAAAAATTGAAAGCGCACTTTCTCGCCCTCGGCCTGCCTGCCGAAGCCTCGGCGCAGGCA
>JAUYLU010000057.1 GCA_030699625.1 bacterium | reverse complement strand
GGCCTTCGAAGAGGTGACGAAGGCGCGCGCCGCCGCCATCGCCGCCGGGAGCCCGCACGACAAGGGCGCCGCCGAAAATATGCTCACGGGCGCGCTCAAATCGCTCTTCGCGGTAGCCGAGGCATACCCCGAGCTCAAGGCGAACCAGAACTTCCTCGAGCTCCAGCGCGAACTTTCGGACACCGAAAACAAGATCCAGGCGTCGCGGCGCTTCTACAACACGAACGTGCGCGACCTCAACACCGAAATCGAGCAATTTCCCGGAAACATCGTGGCGAACCTGTTCGATTTCGGGAAACGCGAATTCTTCGAGCTCGAGGACGCGGCGGCTAAGGAGCCGGTCAAGGTTAGTTTTTAAGTTGAAAAGTTGATAAGTTACGCTTCGCTTTAGTTTTTGAGCTAATAAACTTTTAAACTAATTAACTATGCCGACTGACCAGTTCTTGCACGAAGTTGCCATCACGGCCATCATCGTCAAGGACAATAAATACCTCATCACCCGCCGGAGCGCCTCGAAAAAGCGCTTCCCCGGGATGTGGACGGTGCCGGGCGGGAAGCTCGAGACCTCGGACTACCTTTCGCTCGAAAAAGACACCGAGCACTACTGGTATAACGTGCTCGAGCGGACGCTCCGCCGCGAGGTGAAGGAAGAGGTCGGGCTCGACATCGAGCGCATCGAGTATCTTACCTCGCTCGCCACGGTGCACGGCGATGGCAACCCCTCACTCGTCATCTCCTGCGTTGCCGACTGGGCGAGCGGGAACGTGGCACTCAAGAAGGACGAATCGGACGATTTTGCCTGGGTGACCTCGGAAGAGGCGAAACACTACCCGCTCATCGACGGCATCCATGACGAGCTCGCCATGGCCGACAGGAAGCGGGCGGGAGAGCGTCTCGAATGGAGCCGAACCAGCGGCAAGTCAATAAGTTCATAAGTTTCGCTACGCTCATAAGTTTGATAAGTTTAAAAACTTATCAAACTTATTTAACTTCTTAACTTATTAAACTTAATCATGGCTGCCAACCTCTACACGCATCAAGATAAAAACATCAGGAAGACGTGGCTTTTGATGGCGAGCTTTTTCGTCGTGGTCATCGGCCTCGGCTGGTACTTCAGCTACGCGCTCGGGAACCGGTACATCCTCTATATCGCGGTGGCCTTCTCGCTCATCATGAACTTCGTTTCGTACTGGTATTCCGACAAGATAGTGCTCAAAATGTCAGGCGCGCGACCGGTCTCGAAGCAGGAAGACCCCGAGCTCTATAACATCGTCGAAAACCTCTCCATCACGGCGGGACTTCCGATGCCCCGGCTCTATATGATCGACGACATGGCGCCGAACGCTTTCGCCACCGGCCGGGACAAGGAACACGCGGTCGTCGCGGTAACCAAGGGACTCCGCGGCCTCCTCGACCGGAGCGAGCTCGAAGGCGTCATCGCCCATGAGCTTTCGCACGTCGGGAACCGCGACATCCTCATTTCCACCGTGGTGGTGGTGCTCGTCGGCTTCGTGACGCTCCTCTCCGATTTTTTTATCCGTGCTTCGTACTTCGGAGGGCACAGGGACAACAGGGCGAGCGGCATCGTGGCACTCCTCGGCATCGTCCTCGCGCTCCTCTCGCCGCTCGTGGCCACGCTCATCCAGCTCGCCGTCTCGAGGAAGCGCGAATTCCTGGCCGACGCCTCGGGCGCGCTCCTTACCCGTTATCCCGAGGGGCTCGCCGCCGCGCTCGAGAAGATACATGCGTATAGGAGGCCGATGGCGCGCGCGAACAACGCCACGGCCCATCTTTTCATCGCGAACCCCTTTGGTCCCTCGGGGAAACGCCTCTCGGCTTTATTTATGACTCACCCGCCCGTGGAGGAGCGCATCAAAGCCCTCCGCGGCATTGAAATATAAGGCCCAGAAGCTTTATTGACATTTATACTGAATAGTAGTATAAAATAAGAAGATTTCGGGAGGTTTGCCCTGCGGCAGGCCATTTGAAAACAGGTGAATTTAAGGAGAGAACGCGCATGTGCTTCACGTTCAAGCCCACCGGCAAGAATGCTATCCGCGAAGACGAGATCAAGGAGTGGTCGGGGAAAAGAATCGAAGAGCGGCGCGCGCAACGGCGGGCCGCCGCAGAGAAAGAGCTCAGGGAAATCGAAGCCGGGTGCTTGGTCCTCAACTGCTTCGCTTTCTTCACCCCCTATGGCGTGCCCATCGACGAAGAGGCGCTTCCTGTCAGTTTCGTCGGCGGCTCGCGCAAGCAGCTCTTCAGCAAGTTCGACGAGGCCACTTTCCGGAGAGGGGCGGGCGCGGAGACCCACTGTCCGAAGCGCCCGAAGTTCCGCCGCATTCCCACCATTTGGGCGCTCTAAGGCCCCAGAGATCCATAACGGGCACCGCAAGGTGCCCGTTTTCATTTTGCATGGAACCTGTTATCGTCTCTGTATCATGGAGGGGTGCCGGAGCGGTCTAACGGGCAGACCTGGAAAGTCTGTGTATCAGAAATGGTACCGCGAGTTCGAATCTCGCCCCCTCCGCCAGATGTCCAAGTTAGAACCTTAGGTACGGCAAGGGTTTTTGAGCCC
>JAUYLU010000049.1 GCA_030699625.1 bacterium | reverse complement strand
TACGACATCGAGGCGTGGGTGCCGTCCGAAGAAAAATACCGAGAGACCCACTCGTCTTCCTATTTCCATGATTTCCAGACGCGGCGCCTCAATATCCGCTATCGCGGAAAAGACGGGAAGACACGCTTCGCTCATTCGCTCAACAACACCGCCATCGCCACTCCCCGCCTCCTCGTCGCCATCGTCGAGAACTATCAGGAGAAGGACGGCGGCATCCGCATCCCCGAGGCGCTTCAGCCCTATATGGGGAAGAAGGCGATTACTCCTAAGCGCTAACTGCACGTGACGGCGCGCCGCAAGCTCCTGCCTCCCTCCCGCGCGCGGCGGAAACGAAGGGTCGCGCGCCTGAAGCAGGTTTTTTTCACTCTCGTGCTCTTCTCGGGCGTGCTCGCCTTTTTTCTGTTCCTTTTTCGCGAACCATCGCTCCGCGTAAACGCCGTCGAGCTCTCGGGCGCGGAAGCCGTGCCCGCGGAGGAGATTCTCGGCGTGGTCAATGAGAGCCTCGCGGGCGCTTATTTCCGCCTCGTGCCAAAGGAGAGCGTCTTTTTCTATCCCAAAGGTGCCATCGAGGAGGAGCTCGCCGCCCGCTTCCCGCGCCTCGCGCGCGTCGAGCTTTCGCTTGAGAACTTTCGCGCGCTCCGGGTGGAAGTGATTGAGCGCGCGCCCGCGTACCTCTGGTGCGGAAGCGCGCGGGAGATCGTCACGTCCGAATGCTTTTCCCTCGATGAGACGGGCTACGTTTTCGACAGGCCCGCCGTCTTTTCCGGGAGCTCGCTCGCGCGCTTCTACGGCGCGCTCGCGGGCGAGGGGGACGGCGCGGTAGGCAAGCGCTTCCTTCCGGAAAATGAATTCGCCGAGCTCCGCCGCTTCCTTGTGGCGGCGGAAGCGCTCGGCCTTGCGCCGTCGTCGCTCGTGAAAAAAGGCGGGCAGGCGGGCGACTACGAGATCTCGCTCAAGGAGGGCGGCACGCTCCTCTTTACGCTCGACGGCGGCGCCGAAAAGCCCGCGAGCAATCTCGAATCGGCCCTCGATACCGACCCCTTGAAAAAGAACATGGCGGCAAAAAGAAGCGCGCTCGACTATATCGACCTCCGCTTCGGCAACAAGGTCTTTTTCAAATTTAGATAGCCGGTTGCGTATTGCGGGGCGCTCATTCATACTTTACCTTGGAACCTTTTACTCCGACGGAGGAACTATGGCTACGTGCTGCGGCGGGAACCCTTTTCGGGTAGACCTGCCGACCCGCATCATCCAGCTCTCAAGCCTGCGGATCGAGGAGTGCTCGAGTGGGACGAAATCCACGCGAACAACATCTGGCGGCTGCTCGAAATCTTTCTTTAATATCGGCTTCGTCGATGCTCTGGATTTCGGGAGCATCGAACGGTACGACAGGAAAAAGGAAGCAGCCGAAGCTACTCTCGCCGCCCTTCGCGAGGTCTTTGGCGAAGCATTTGATCTCGCTCATGTGCTCGAACCCTCTCTGCGGGGCACGCTGTGCGATGTATGCGGCGCCGAGCCTCCATCGCCGATTTCGAAAGAGGAACTGGAGAGGGGAAAGAAATTTTTCCTTCTCTGGCATCAGAAAATAGAAAAGCTTGTTGGCGTACCTGCATAGTGTAAGATGCGGATGCGGCGGATTGCTCCGCCGCTTTTTTATTATTGATACATACGTTCCTTATTCTAATGTTCTCAAGAACATTAGAATAAGGAACGTATGTTAGGATAGCCCCATGCAAAAGGGGTTTTGGGGAAAATTGAAGAAGCCGTTCTTCGCGCTCGCGCCGATGGCGGATGTTACCGACACTGCCTTCCGCGCGCTCATCGCGGAAAAGAGCGAGCATGGCGAACTGCACGGCGGACCCGACGTCTTCTGGACCGAATTTGTCTCGGTGGACGGACTTCTTTCTCCCGGGGAAGACGCGCTTCTCAAGGATTTGGAGTTCACGGACAGGGAGCATCCCATCGTGGCGCAGATTTTTGGCGCGAAGCCTGAAAATTTTAGAGAAGCGGCGAAACTGATTGCCACACTCGGCTTCGACGGCATCGACATCAACATGGGCTGTCCCGACCGGAGCGTCGAGAAGCAGGGAGCGGGGGCGAACCTCATCAAGAACCCGAAGCTCGCGCAGGAAATCATCCGCGCCGCCATGGAAGGCGCGGGAAGTCTGCCCGTCTCGGTGAAGACGCGCATCGGCTATCACCAAGAAAATCTCGAGGAGTGGCTCGGCATCCTGCTTGAAACGAGGCCCGCGGCCATCACCGTGCACGCGCGGACGAGAAAAGAGATGTCGAAAGTGGCGGCGCGCTGGGAGGAAGTGGCGCGGGCGGCCGCCCTCGCGAAAGGCACCGGCACGCTCATCATCGGGAACGGCGACGTCAAAGACCTCGCCGACGCCGAGGCGAAGGCGAAGGAGACGGGCGCCGACGGCGTCATGCTCGGCCGGGCTATTTTCGGGAATCCGTGGCTTTTCAACAGAAAGATAAAATACGAAGAAATTTCCATCGCGGAAAAATTGAAGACGATGGTG
>JAUYLU010000045.1 GCA_030699625.1 bacterium | reverse complement strand
AGGAAAACGTTCTTCCTGCAAAGGGCGAGTGTTCCCTATCTCTAACAGGATGGACGCGAACGACCACAAGAAGCTAGGCAAGGAACTCGACCTCTTTACCTTCTCGGATACCGTCGGCAAGGGCCTTCCTCTCTTTACACCGAAGGGAGCCACCATCAAGCGCGAGCTCGAGCGCTTCATCGTCGATGAGGAGCTCAAGCGCGGTTATCAGCACGTCTACACCCCCGACATCGCAAAGCTCGACCTCTACGTGAAGTCGGGCCACTACCCGCACTATAAAGACTCGATGTACGCGCCCATCGAGATCGACGACGAGCAGTTCATGCTCCGGCCGATGACTTGCCCGCATCACTTCGAGCTTTACCTCTCGCGGCCGCATTCGTACCGCGAGCTTCCCATGCGCATCGCCGAACTCGCCAAGCTCTATCGTTACGAGCAGTCCGGCGAGCTCATGGGCCTCCAGCGCGTGCGGACCTTCTGCCTCGCCGACGCCCACATCATCTGCAAGAACGAAGAGGAGGCGGTGGCCGAGATGGGCCGCGCCCTCGATCTCATCGAGTACGCGAACGGCGTCCTTGGCCTTGCCGTGGGCACCGACTACCATTACCGTCTCTCGCTCGGCGACCGCGCGAACGCCGGGAAATACTACAAAGACGACGCCGGGTGGGACAAGGCGGAAGGCCTTCTCCGCGAGCTCATGGCAAGCCGCAAGGTCAAATTCGTCGAGGCCAAGGACGAGGCTGCGTTCTACGGCCCTAAAATAGACATTCAGATGAAGAACGCGAATGGCAAAGAAGACACCGTTTTCACCGTGCAGTACGACCTTTCGGGCCCTGACCGCTTCGATCTCACGTACATCGGCGAGGACGGGAAATCGCATCGCGCCTTTGCGGTGCACCGCTCGTCCATCGGCTCTATCGAGCGCACTATCGCCTTCCTCATCGAGAAGTACGCGGGGGCGTTCCCGCTCTGGCTCTCGCCGGTGCAGGCGAAGGTGCTCCCCATCGGCGAGAAGCATTTTGCATACGCGAAAGAGGTCCATGAGGCCCTTAAGGACGCGGGCATCCGCGCCGAGCTCGACGAGAGCGGCGAATCGCTCGGTAAAAAAGTGCGAAACGCGAAGACGGAAAAAATCCCCTACCTCGTGGTGCTCGGTGACAAAGAAATGGAATCGAAAACGGTGACCGCCGAGGGACGCGACGGGAAATCCCTTTCTTCCACCGTCGAGGGGTTCATCAGTACCCTCAAGGGAGAGATCGCCGAAAGGAAATAGGGCAAACTGGAAAAGCGCCCAAGGGGCGCTTTTCCAGTTTGCTACTTCTTTTTTTTCGGCTTCTTTTGTTCTTTGCGCCGAGCGTTGTTCCCTTTTGCCACAATAGTACTATCGTATCATATCAACGCCACGTAAGCGTAGCGATGAACCCCGCTATCCCAAATATGAATCCAAGGAGCGCGCCTTTGGTCGGCAATTGCTGGAAAAAAGCATATGCCAAAATCGGCTCAATGATAAGGATGGAGGTCACGGCCGCTGCACTGACGATCCAGATATTTTTCGTGGATTGATATCCCAACGAGTAGGCGAACAAAAGAAGGCAAGCCCCAATCGTCACCAGGATAAAAAGCGGGATACTCTTCAGGCTGAATAGAGATTCCGTAGTCGGGAGTTTTGCTGCAACCATCTCGCCGAAAATATTAAATCCCTCGGCGATAAAGATAAGAAGAAGGGAAACAGCCAGCCACATGATTAGATATCGATGTTCGCGTGCTTGGCATTCGACTGGATGAAAGACTTGCGCGAAGGCACGTCGTTCCCCATGAGGGTCTCGAACACCTTGTCGGCGTCTTCGGCATCCTCGATGGACACCTGCTTCACGATGCGCCGCGCCGGGTCCATGGTGGTCTCCCACAGCTCTTCTGGGTTCATCTCGCCGAGACCCTTATAGCGCTGGACGGAGAGTTTTGGTTTCTTTTTCCCCTTCTCTCCGTCCTCTTCCCCTTCTTCTTCCGTTTCTCCCTCTGCAGTTTCGGGAACTTCGATCTCCTCGATTTCTGACGCGTCGCCCGCCTCTTTTTTCACGAACTTCGCCTTTTCCTCTTCGTTATAGAAATAGAAGAATTCCTTGCCTTTCTTTATCTTGTAAAGCGGCGGCTGGGCGATGTAGATGTAGCCCCCTTCGATGAGCGGGCGGAAGTAACGGTAAAAGAGGGTGAGGAGGAGCGTCCGGATGTGGGCGCCGTCGACGTCGGCATCGGTGGCGATGATGACCTTGTGGTAGCGCAGGCGTGAAAGGTCGAAGGCGTCGCCGATGGCGGTGCCGAGCGCTACCACGAGGTATTTTATTTCCTGCGAGGCGAGCATCTTGTCGAGGCGGGCGCGCTCGACGTTCAGGATTTTCCCCTTCAAGGGGAGGATGGCCTGGGTGCGGCGGTCGCGCCCCTGTTTGCTGCTATTGTGCACAAATACACCGCTCGCCAAGGCGAAATTGTGTGTACCGGGAACTTCCAGGTCATACACATCCGTAGGGCGCGACAGCGGTTCTATCGATGCAATCCTGTGATTGTATCGCATCACCGCCTCCTCAAAGCGGGGAATATTGCCGCCAAAAAACCTATCTCGCAAAGTATCTACGCGCAAGAGACTTTTATCATTCGTGGTCTTCCGCACGGTATCATATTTCCCATAATCAACTCTTCCAAATGCAAGGTAAATATCGTGAAGGACTTTCAGTCCTTTTTGTAAATAAGTGGCATTATAGGCTTTCTTTCTTTTGTTTCTGAATTCATTTGTCCATTGTTTTTTGGTCGTCGTGCTTCTCCACGCTCGCAGATCCGAGCTAGTCCATTGTGCTTTTGCTTTTTCGGAGTATTTTTTTCGGAATTCCGGATGTTGCTCGAAGTAAGCACGGGTGCGCTCGGATTGCTTGCTGCGATTTTCTGGCCGAGCCCAATATTCTTTTTGAAGTTTGAAGAGACGAGCATCTGTTTCCCTTCTGTAATCATTATTACCATTTCGGAAGCGCAGAAAAGCTTCCGCCATATATTTTTTATACGCTTCATTTTCCCACTGTTGCTTCGCTCGAGTAGACAAAAGCGCGCGCATTTTCGGCATAGACATTATCTTCCGTATTTTTTCCCTATACTCGGGCAATGCATGGGCCTCTCTTGCTTTTTGTTTCGATGCGTCTGAATGAAGCGTTTTTCCCAAAAATCGAGTATGGTGCAACAAGTGTGCTTGCTTGTCCATTCTTACTACATTGTCGGGGTTGTTATCGCGCTTGTTAAAATTTTTATGATGTACCGTGTCTCCTGTGATTTTTTCATAGATTCCCCGCTTGAGATTGTACTGATCGGAAAGCAGGTGGGTGAATATCCAGCGGTTTGATCCTGGGGTAAACACTAATTCGTATCCTTGTATCGTGATGCGTTTTCCTAAACGTGAGATCTGCCGATTGAGTGGCATCAATGAGTCGCTGACGGAAAGTTCGTGCGCTTCGCGGTAGGTGCCGTCACGCAACATGAATTTATGGGCTGGCGTGCATATGATTTCCTCTCCATTATCCAATATAATTTTAATAACCTTCGCATTCTTTTTTGTAATGCGCGGGTGAAGAATTTCTTGAATTTCTATATCGCCGAATTCGCCAATGGTATAGCAATAATTTTTCTTACCTTGCGCATATTCCTTTATCAGTTCTTCAAAAGAAAGATCCCTCCCGTCGGCGAGTGCAACTTTTGTATCGCCGGAAAAGCACCCACCCGCTGAATCTCCCTCGACGATGAAAAGCTCCGCTTCCGAGGCCTCGCGCGTCTGGCAATCGGCGAGCTTGCCGGGTAGGGTCATTCCTTCGAGCGCGCCCTTGCGGAGCACCGAATCTTTCGCGGCCTTGGCGGCCTTTCTCGCCCGCAGGGCGAGCACCGCCTTCCCGATGATCTCGCGCGCGTCGTCGGGGTGCTCCTCGAGGAAGGCGTCGAATCCTTCGCCGAAGACGGCGGCGACGGCGCCCTGCGCCTCGACGGAGCCGAGCTTCGCCTTGGTCTGCCCTTCGAACTGTACCTCGCGGAGCTTCACCGATATCACCGCCGTGAGCCCCTCGAGCACGTCCTCGCCGGTGAAGTTCTCGTCCTTTTCCTTGATGATGTTGTTCTTCCGGCCGTAATTATTGATGAGCCGGGTAAGGGCGGTCTTGAAGCCGGTCACGTGCGTGCCGCCTTCGGCGTTGTACGTGTTGTTCGCGAACGCGGAGATCTTGGTGGCGATGTCGTCGATGTACTGGAGGGCGATCTCGACGTGCACCCCTTCGTGCTCTTTCTCGACGTAGAAAATATTCCTATGGACGGACTTCTGAAGCTGATTATAGAACTTGACGAGCGAGACGAGGCCGCCCTCGAAATAGAAGGAGGTCGACGGGGCGTCGTAGCCGAGGTCGGAAAGATAATAGGAGGCATCCTCATCGAGTTTCCCCGTGTAGCCGCGGAGGTCGAGTATGGCGATGCGGAGCCCCCGCACGAGATAGGCCTGCTGGCGCATGTGCGAAACGATGACGTTCCAATCGAAGCGTATCTCTTTGAATATTTCGGGGTCAGGCTCGAAGGTGACGACGGTGCCGTGGAGCTTCGAGGGTCCAAGTTTCTTGACCGAGGCCTTTTTCTTTCCCTGCGCGTATTCCTGCATGAAATGTCCGCCGTCGCGGTACACTTCCACCCTCGCATAGCGCGAGAGGGCGTTCACCACCGAGGCGCCGACGCCGTGGAGGCCGCCTGAGACCTTGTAGCCCTCGCCGCCAAACTTGCCGCCGGCATGGAGCGTGGTCATGACCGTCTCGAGCGCCGAGACTTTCGTCTTCTTATGGATGTCGACGGGAATGCCGCGGCCATTGTCGGCCACCCGCACGCGGTTTCCTGGAAGGAGGGCGATTTCGATGCGGTCGGCGAAGCCGCCCATGGCCTCGTCGCGCGAGTTGTCGAAAATCTCCCAAATGAGGTGGTGGAGGCCGTCGACGCCCGTCGTGCCGATGTACATGCCGGGGCGCTTGCGCACCGGCTCTAGACCCTCATGGGCGGTCATCGACTCGGCGCGAGATGCGCTTTTGTTGGCTGGTTTATCTGGCATTTGTGAGTCGTA
>JAUYLU010000015.1 GCA_030699625.1 bacterium | reverse complement strand
CGTTCGCCACAGAGTGCGAGGTGGCGCCGACCGCAAGGGAGCCACCGAGCACGAGCACAGCGATAAGGGCGAATATAGGCATAGGAGGTAACATGAGGCTAATAACGGGACCAGGCGCCGGAAACGACAGAATGCACGTGGTCTATGGATACAGACGGCAGAGGCAGGGGCGTCTTTCACTTGTTATACTGCGCGAGTATGACCCTGGTAGAGAATAAAAAAGCGCTGATGCATTACGCCCCGCTCGAAACCTTTTCGGCGGGGCTTGAGCTCGTGGGAGGCGAGGTAAAGGCGCTGCGCGCCAAGCAGGGCTCGCTGCTAGGCGCGCGCGTGGTGGTGCGCGGCGGCGAGGCGTTTATCCTCGGCATGACTATCCCGCCGTACCAAGCGGCCAATAGCGCGAAAGACTACGATCCCGAGCGGCCGCGACGCCTCCTTCTCACCAAGAAGGAAATCGCCGAACTGGCCTCGGCAGAGTCGAAGAAGGGCTTGACAATAGTGCCACTTCAGGTGTATACTAACAAAAGGCTTATTAAGGCGCGCGTGGCTATCGTCCGCGGCAAGGGGAAAGAGGATAAACGCGAAGACCTGAAGAAGCGCGACGCCGCGCGCGAAACTCAACGAACGTTGAAAAATCGATAAGCATCACCCGCCTAAAGCATGGCTTACACGGTGTACGTCCTATACAGCAAAAAAGATAAGAAGCTGTACATAGGATGCACTACTGACATCTCGAAGCGACTCAAGCGTCATGACACTGGACAAGTACGAGCTACGGCTCATCGCCGACCGCTAGAACTTGTTCATACTGAAGTTACTGAGTCAAAAACAGATGCTTTTAACCGCGAACGTTTCCTAAAAAGTCTCTGGGGAGCGCGCGAGAAAAAGAAAATATTGCTAAAGTGGTTACAGGGCTAAAACATTTTTGCAACAAAAATGTTCGCCCGAACATACCGAAGGTATGTTTTAGGGGGGTGACCGGCTTTGACGGTCTGTTCATTGAAAGATGTGCGACGCCGTGCATTCCCGCCCAACACGTAAAACTGGCGGGAAACCAATACTTGCAAACAAACTTGTTGCAAGCGTGAAGTCCCCATACTTCGGTATGAACGACTTTGCGTTCGCGTACGCTCGAGCCTAACGGTTCGCGCCCGCGACGTCTCACTCTCCTTGGTGTCTGCAGCAGGAGAGCGGGGCGGAATCATCTGCAGAATCGACGCCCGGCCTCCCGTCCGGCGCGTCTAAATAAGGGATCGGGCAGGAATGGTTTCGTCCGCGTTCCTCGCATCCTGCCTTAATCCGCCTACCGGCGGATAACGCTGACTATGCGTCGTAGACTCTCTTTCAATCACGGATTCGGACCGGAGTTCAACTCTCCGCACCTCCACAAAATTAACGAGTCGTAATCGGCGACTATAATTTTGTAGGATGCCGCATTCTTATGCGGCGCCACAGAAATGAAAAATCGCCTCGATGGCGATTTTTCATTTTCGCTGATTCTTTTCCTTTATAGCATCTATCACTTTACTTAAGTCAGTATGCAAACAAACGGTGATATTTAGAAGACGAAATAACTCGTTTCTTTTCTGATAAATATCGCCCTTATCAGAGGAGATAAAAAATTGACACCTCGATTTATATGCAGAATCTAAATGAAGGATATCCTTTCTGTTATTTAAACTTAAGATTTTTTCCAATTCCGGGAATTTCTCGGAGCCGATGTATTCTTCCCAAGAATTAACCTCCTCATCCCACGGTCTAGTCATATCATTCCATGTCGTTGCAGACGGTAGCGCTCGCTTTTCTATTTTCTTGTTTTTATTTTCATATGGATAATAAAGAAGTTCGATTTCATCGTTTTCTTCTAAAGATCGGAGACCTCGAGCAAATCCTCCTGTATCACAGTAGACCTTAAATTTCATTTTTTTGCTTTGGCTCTATATCAGCTTCTCATAAATCAAACAAGCCATATATTGCAAAAACCACTATCCATAAGAGAAGGCCAGCTAGCTCAGGTTTAATATCTATCTTCATCTCCTCCTTGCCATTCAAATGGTAAACAATCACTCTGAGGATATGGCCAACTGCTATTAAAGTTAAAGCCAGCATCATTATCCAAATCATAAGGAAATTATACCAGCCCGCTTCGGCGGGCGTTTCTTTTGCATAGCGAGCAATTTTTCTGTATAATACTTTTCTCTATGCCCGTACCATCGCCGAAAAAGCCTAAGGTGAAGAAACCGGCGCTATCCACCGGAAAGCGGCGGGGCTGGCGCTCGATGCTTACGGGCGGCCCCTCCTTTTTCGGCAATCTCCTCACCACCGTCCTCATCTTCCTTGTTTTAATGAGCGCGTACTCGCTCGTGTCGAGCCTGTTTACGGCGTCAGAGGAGGTCCCGCTCTCGGTCGTCGCCGCTGACGTGGCGGTAGGGAAGGTGAAGGCAATTACTGTACGCGGCGATTCGCTCAACCTCGTCTATGCCGATGAGTCGAAGAAAGTCTCGCGGAAGGATTCGGCTGAAGGCCTCCCGGAGACCCTCGCCACCTACGGCGTAACGCCCGAGCAGCTCTCAAGCGTCTCGATCACGATAGAGGGGCAGTCGGGATTCCAGTTCTGGTTCCTCACCCTTTTCCCCATCCTCCTGCCGCTCCTCTTCATTGGGTTCCTCTTCTGGTTCCTGACTCGGCAGGTGCGCGGCGCGGGGATGCAGGCCTTCAGCTTCGGCCAGTCGAAGGCGCGCGTCATTGACCCGGCTGACCTCTCGCAGCGCGTTACCTTCAAAGATGTGGCGGGCGCGCGCGAAGCCAAGGAGGAGCTGCTCGAGATCGTCGACTTCCTGAAGTCCCCGAAGAAGTTCCTCGATATCGGCGCGAGAATCCCGAAGGGGATTATCCTCATGGGCGCGCCCGGGACGGGGAAGACGCTGCTTGCAAGAGCTGTGGCAGGGGAGGCTGGCGTGCCCTTCTTCTCAATCTCGGGCTCGGAGTTCGTCGAGATGTTCGTCGGCGTCGGCGCTTCGAGGGTCCGCGACCTCTTTCAGCTTGCGAAGAAGGCCGCCCCCGCGATTATTTTCGTCGACGAGATTGATGCGGTCGGCCGCGTGCGCGGCGCGGGAGTGGGCGGCGGCAACGATGAGCGCGAGCAGACGCTGAATCAGATCCTCGTTGAGATGGACGGCTTCGAGCCGACCGAGAAGGTGGTGGTGATGGCGGCAAGTGTTACCGGGGATACGCCCGTGCTTGTTCGTCGGAATGGAGCTCATGAACTTAAACCGATTGCAGAAGTGATTGACTCGTTTTACGAAGATGGCGAGGAAGGTGTTGAAAAAGTCGCTACAGGCCTTGAAGTTCTTGGCTTTGAGCGCAAAGAAACAAAACGCCAATTCGTAAAACCGTTCTTCGGAACCAGCGCTTACAAAAAAGTACGGAGCGTTTTTCGCCATCGTGTTACTGAAATCTATGAAGTGGCCTATCCGGGCGGTATCGTCAGGACGACGGGCAACCATTCTGTATTTGTGCGTACGAGAACGGGCATTCTCGCGAAAAGAGTCGATGAACTTTCTACGGGAGAAGAACTTGCTGGTCTTCCGTATATCGCCAACCGCACGAGCGAGCGTGACGTACGTGCACATACTTTCCCGAGCGCATGGGAGAAGAACCTTCCGGTCTACGGGCCGGTGGAATCGCCGTATGGGGAAGAAGCTCGCGCGTTTATATTTGCCCGAGAAGCTGCGGGGACTCTTTCGCAAGAGGCTATCGGCAAAATGCTCGGTTACTCCCAGCGAACTATCGGTCTTTGGCAGACGACCGAACGCGCTCCGCGTGGACTAAGTCGGGCTGCGTATGCTCACACGCTTCCCGAGGAAGTGCCAGTAACGCCAAAACTCATGCGACTTTTTGGCTACTACGCGGCTGAAGGGTACGCGCGTAAGGAACTCGATTTCTGCTTTGATGCGGAAGAGCAGGAATACCATGAGGATGTCATTAATCTCACACGTGAAATATTTGGCATTGAGCCAGATAAAATTCGACGGGCTGGGAAGGCGGTCAATATTATTTACTACTCAAAACCGCTTGCCGTATTCTTTGCACAGCATGCGGGTCGGCTCTCGCCCCACAAACATGTTCCAGAATTTCTTTTTGATGCGCCACGCGAGTATTTTATTGAATTTTTGCGCGGATACGCGCGCGGCGACGGTTCGCTCGATAAGCGCGGCCGCCTCACTCTCACTTCCGTTTCGCGGCGACTGCTTCTTGAATTACAGTGGCTCTCTCGCATGCATGGCCACCACAGCCATTTCTGGTCGTATACGGTTCAAGCTGGACGGCGCATCGCTGGCGGTAAACCGCTCGCCGCCACAACGGCATGGCGCCTTGGCTACGGAAAGACGCAAAATCCACTCGCGCCTGTAAAAGGAAAGGCAAGTATCTTGCGCCCCAGAATAAAACGTATCGAACGGAAGCCGTATGATGGTTTCGTGTACGATTTCTGCGGTTGCGAAAATGAAGCTTTCTTTGGCGGCGTATCTCCCGTATTGCTCCACAACACGAACCGGCCGGACGTGCTCGACCCCGCGCTACTACGCCCCGGCCGCTTCGACCGCCGCGTGACCATCGACCTCCCCGACCGCCGCGACCGCGAAGAAATTCTCGGTATCCACGCGCGGCAGAAGCCGCTCGGCCCTGACGTGAATCTCGCCGTCATCGCAAGCAGGACGCCCGGCTTCTCGGGGGCTGAACTCTACAGCCTCATGAACGAGGGTGCGATTCTCGCGGCGCGCGAGAATCGGAAAGAAGTAACGCAGTACGACCTTATCCGCTCGATCGAAAAGGTCATGCTGGGGCCCGAGCGCAAATCCCATTTGCTTACGAAAAAAGAGAAGGAGCTCACTGCCTACCACGAGGCCGGCCACGCGCTCGTCTCAAGCGTGCTGCCGAACGCCGACCCGGTGCATAAAATTTCCAT
>JAUYLU010000012.1 GCA_030699625.1 bacterium | reverse complement strand
GCTTTGGCTTTCATTTAGCATCCGATATGCCTCTTCAATCGAAATTACATGGTTTCTTGAAGAAACCGTCTCTTTCGTGGGCATATGTAACGCCCACCTATGGGCTTTGCGCGATGAATCATGCGCCGCTATCCCCCGTTTCTCCAATTTCTTGAGGTTATAAAACACCACAAGCCGTTCGAGCTTTAGTTCGTCCTGAACTTTTCCGACCGTGAGCGGCCTTTTGGCCTGCTTGAGCAGGCCGATTATCGCTTCCTCGGTCTTGTTCAACCCCGCCAGCCGCAAGGCATCATTGAGTGATATGTTAAAAATTTTTGACATATAACGTTTGAATAATGCTTGATTATCAAGGGAATGTCAATGACTCCGGCAATTTTTGAAAAATTCCTCCCCAAAGGAAGAAACTGGGCGTGGTTGTACAACCCAAAGGAGAACGTCATGAAAGTGAAAGAGCTCGCGAGCTGCGGCATAGGCATGTGCCCTACCGTCTTCGAGGTCACGTCGGAATCCCAGCAGTGCGTCATCGGCGCCTGTCCGAGCGCGTTCAAGGACGAAAAAGGAGACCTCATCATCGTCGGCACGCTCCTCACAGAGGAGGAAAAGGCGGCAATCGCCCACAAAATCAAGGCGGGCGAGGAAAACGCCATTCGCGTGCCGCGCGCCCTCATCGCCGGGCTTAAGCTCTAATTCCTTTTCATAGACCCAGCGGCGTACCGCTGGGTCTATTTTTATGTGCGGGTGGCGAGAATCGAACTCGCGTATCGAACTTGGAAGGTTCGCATTCTACCACTAAATTACACCCGCCCTCTATAGAAAATCGATGCACAACGATTTTTCTTTTTTCCCGTCTCTATTGCTACCCCGTATCTTTTTATCCTCAATAATGCTTATATGGTTTTCTAGCAGGGCAAGCAAAACGACTGTGGTATAACAATATAGCATGTTCGCGTCTTTTTTCGTTTTTTTGAAGACGAAAGTGGTCGTGCCGCTGGTCACGGGGCTCATCGCGCTCTTCGGCATCGCGCCGCCGCCTTCGCACGTCTACGTCCCGGAAAAAGTTTCTCCCGCGGCCGTCGCCCTGCCCGTCGCCACTCCCACTCTTCCCTCGCCCGCCTCGCCCGTGAAGAAGGCGGCCACGGTGGCCACGGCGACACCGGAGCAAAAAACGGCTGCCGCCGCTTCTCCTGAAGTGAAAATAAGCGCGCTCAAGCGCTCCATCCTCGCCCAGATCGACCGCGGCGAGCGCCTTCCGACCGAAGAAGTGAACGCGCGGGTGCGAAGCACGCTCATGAACGTCTTTTGCACCACGAGGGTGGGCGGCGATTTCTCCTCGATTTCAGGCACCGGCATCGTCATCTCCGGCACGGGGCTCGTGCTCACGAACGCCCATCTCGCCCAGTACCTGCTTCTCAAAGACTACGGCGGCAAGGATTCGCTCACCTGCGTGGGCCGCACCGGAAACCCTGTAGTCCCCGTATACACGCTCGAGCTCGCCTACATCCCTCGTTCGTGGGTCGAGGAGAACGCCTCGAAGATCCGCGACGAGCGCGCGGTCGGGACCGGCGAGCACGATTTCGCTTTCCTCGCGGTCACCGGCATGGTCTCCGGCGCGCCGCTCCCGCCGCTCCCCTACGCCGCGCTCGAGACCGAGGACGTCTTCGTCACCGGCACGCCGGTCCTCCTTGCCGCCTATCCCGCGGGATTTCTCGGTGGCATCCTCGTCTCTAATAATCTCTGGCTCACCTCGAGTGCCGACGACATCGACCTGCTCTACTACTTCAACGACAAAACGAACATTGACGCTTTTTCGGTGACGGGGAACATCCTGTCGCAAAAAGGCGCCTCGGGCGGCGCCGTGGTAAGCCTCCTCTCGGGAAAGCTCCTCGGCATGATTACCACCGCAACCGATGCCGCGACCACCGGCGAGCGCGACCTGACCGCTCTCACCCTCACCTACATCAAGTCGGAATTCGAGAAAGACACCGGCAAGGCCTTTGAGCGTTTCCTCGACGCCCCTCCGGCCGCGCTCGTCAAGGAATTCGACGAGCATGCACGCCGCGCGCTCGAGACAATCATGATAAAGGCGCTCGAACGGCGCTAGCTATTCACAGAAAGCCGCCTCTCCCCCGCGTGAGGGCGATATACTTAAAAGCGGTCGAGTCATTTCTCTATCGCACACTACTCTGATGGGACAAAAGCAATTTTTACAGCTCGGGGGCTCGGCATTCGTGCTCCTCGGCATCCTCGGCTTCGTGGGCGTGCTCGGGCCGACGGCGGACCAGAGCCTTTTTGGGGCGACCTGGTGGTTCGATGACGCCGAGAACTGGGCGCATCTCGTGCTCGGCATCATCCTCCTCGCCGCCTCGTTCGCGTTCCCTGCGGGCGTCCAAAAACCGCTCGTGCTTCTCGTCGGCGCCCTCGCCGTCTTCGTCGGCATCTGGGGGTTCGCGAGCCCCCTGCTCCTTGGCGCGAACCTCGAAAACCCGGCGGACAACGTGCTCCACCTTGCTATAGGCGCATGGGCCCTCTGGGCCGGCATGCGGAAGGAACAATAATTCCATGGCGGCATAAGCCCGCGCTTCAAAGCATCAAAAAACCGCTCTCAAGAGCGGTTTTTTGATGCTTTCCAATCGGGGCACCGAGAATCGGTCACAGCTCTCGCTTTGCTCGGCCGCGACCCCGCCTCGCCGTCGCTTCACGACATGCTCCGGCCTTCGATTCCGGACGGAGGCGCCGCAGGGCGCCTCCTCTTCCTCACTTCGTTCGGGGCGCCGAGAATCGAACTCGGTCCGCCTGCTCCCAAAGCAGGTATACTACCGGTATACTACGCCCCGTCGGTTCATACTATACACTTTATTCAGGAAGCACGTTCTCGGTAAAACGGACCGAGGCGGTCTTTTCCTTGAAATCAATGATAACCGCCACCACGTCGAGCTGCCATTCCCGCTCCCCTTCGCGCTTGTCGTCGAGATACGTGTGGATGGTCCGAAAAAGCCGCTTCAGTTTCTCCTTATGCACGTTCTCTTCCGGCAAAAAAGATTCTCCTTCCGTGCGCTCCATGGTTTTGACCTCGACAAAGCGGAGCGCGGCTCGATCTTCGGCGATGAGGTCGATTTCTCCCCACTTTTGCCAATAATTTCTCCCTATTACCGAAAAACCCTTTCCTTCAAGGAATCTGGCGGCGATTTGCTCGCCCAACGCTCCTATTTTTGCCTTTGCTTTTCCTGTTTTCCCCACTTGTTTCCTAAGTAACCATGTTTCACGTGAAACTATAAGGGACATTATCCTCTATTTTCAATAAAAACATTATTTATCAACATTATTTTAAGATTTTTGAGCCAAAACACTAATTTAACGGACGTCCTTTATTCACATATCAACATACTTATCCACAGTTTTTAGCTAAAATTACCTTTGTTTAAGCCACCGTGATTTTATTTCCCAGAGCTTTGTTGTCCCATTAAAGGACATCGGGTGCGGGTACCGGGAATCGAACCCGGGTTTACTGATTGGCAACCAGTCGTTCTACCATTGAACCATACCCGCAAACGAGGGCCCACAACCGAGCAACGCTCGGATGTGGCCCGAGCGCCGCGGATATACCTACCCTCTGGTATACCCGCAAGTGAGGAAGATTATAGCATAGGCCCTTTATTCCCTTATTTTTGCGCGCCCGGCAGGACTTGAACCCACAACCCTCTGGTCCGAAGCCAGATGCTCTATCCATTGAGCTACGGGCGCAGTCACCTCATTGTACAATAATACGGCTTAAAAACGTGCTAAAGTAAATACCAATCCGTCACCTTCTCTATGCAACTTACTATCCCAAAAGAAGTGGAGGAAATAAGCGGCCGTCTTGAAAAGGGCGGTTTTGAGGCCTACGTGGTAGGGGGTTGCGTGCGTGACCTCCTTCTTGGGAGGACCCCTAAAGACTGGGACCTCACCACCGATGCCACGCCGGAAGACATCCAGAAACTTTTCGAGCACACGTTTTACGAAAACGAATACGGGACGGTCGGCGTGGTAAACAAAGACGCAGCGGACAAAAGTATCGAGGTGGTCGAGGTGACGCCCTACCGCATCGAAGGAAAATATTCGAACAAACGCCACCCTGACTCGGTCGTGTTCGGGAAAAAACTCGAGGAAGATCTTGAGCGAAGAGACTTCACCGTGAACGCCATTGCGTATTCCGTTTCTAAAGGACAAATTGTTGA
>JAUYLU010000011.1 GCA_030699625.1 bacterium | reverse complement strand
GCGCAGCGTCCGTCCCTCAAATAAAAAAATTCCGGTTCGTGCCGGAATTTTTTTATTTGAGCTCGAATTTTATCTCCTCGATGTCCTTTATTTCCTTATTGACGTATTTCTCGGCGTCGTCGAGATGCTTCTTGAACGTTTTTATGATGCGCTCCTCCTCGGCGGTGAGCTGGCGCTTTGTCCGTACCCGCTCGAGCACCTTCACCTGCTCGCGGATGTCCTCGCGGAGCATGTCGAAGGTCTTATGGAGGCTTCCTTCCGCCTCGCGCACCTCTTTCTGGAGCCGCCGCCTGAACTGCGTAAATCTATGCCAGCCGTACCAGATAAGGAAGGCGAGTGCGAAGAGGAGCGCGACGAGCGGCACAAGGAGGGTAAGGAAGGTGACGGCGAAAGACCCGAACCTGAACAAAATGTTCTGGACGATGCCGATCTTCACCGGCTCCGACGGATAGCTTTCCGCCCCGCGGCTGTCGACGATGATCGCCGTCACTTTGTACGAGCCGCGCGGTATCGTGTTCCCCTCGACGTGCACCGTGAACTCGCCGCGGGCGTTGGTCCTTCCTTCCACGGCGTGCGTTTCGGCGCCGTCCTTGAACACAAGTCGCACCGGCGAGCTCACGTACTTGCTCCTTCCGGAGACGCTGAAGCTCTCTTTCTCCTCGACCTGCGAGGGAGCGTCGGTGATGACAGGCGCCTCGAGGCCCGCGATTTCGAACTCGACCGAGTTCGCGAGCCAGTTTCCCGCCCGGTCGAACACTTTGGCGTAGAGGAGGTACTTCCCCGGCGGGAGCGGCTTCATGGTATAGCGGGACGAGCCGTCGTCTTTCCACGTTTCGACGGGAGCATCGTTCGAATTCAGCTTGAACTCGTAGTGGTCGGTGCCCGAGACATCGTCGGCGGCGGCGACCACGAAGGTCACCCGCGGGTCGGTCTGGTCGGAGCGCGGCGATTCCTTGATGTCGAAGAAGCGGGGCTTCTCGGCGTCGATCTGTAAGCGGTAGTGCGCCACCGACCCCCATGTCCCTCCCTCCCGGAACCGCAGGTGGAAATACCACAGACCGTTGTCGACGTTTTCGATGCGCTTCGAATCGAAAGGCTCCGCGTAGCTTACCGTAGGCGTTGAGCGCGAGAATTTGTCGAGGAGGAGACGAAGCGCGTCCGCGCTTTCGGGAAGCTTCCATGAAAGCTCGACGTCCTTCGCCGGATACCACTTGCTCTGGTCAGGGTGGGTGCTCGAAGTAATGACCAGCTCTCCTCCCGAAGGCGGCGTTGCGGCTTCCTCGGACACCACCCCTATGGTGATGGCCGCCGTGCCGGTATTAGTGAGGATGTTGGTGCCCTTGCCGTCGTTCGCGAGCGCCGCCGCCGAGGAAAACGAGAGGACGGCGCGCCCGACGCTCTTCGCCCGGAACTGGACAGTGATGACCCGCCCCGCAGTGCCGACAAAGCCGGGATTGAGGACGATGCCTTCGAAATTCACCGTGCCGTTCCCGTTCGAGAACGAGGGCTCCTGCACCCAGAGACTTATGATGGAATCGGTCTTCGAAACCGAGACTACTTCGAGAAGCTCTTCGGGAAAAATGATGACCCCCGACGCGGCGTTCATAGCCTCCCCGGTCGAGGAGACGCGCACCCGCACCGGGAACGTCTGACCGACGTTATAGGAAGCCGACATGGGCGAAAAATCGATGATGGCCGCCTCGGCGAAAGACGCCCCCAATAATAAAAACGCGAGGGCGGAGAAGAGCAAAAAGGAACTAATCTTGACGAATCGCGCGCGCGGCATAACGGGCGCGCACTGCGTAGAAGAAGAGCGCGCCTAATATTATCAGTATAGCGAAGATAACTTCATACTTATAGAAGAACGGTGGATATGTCGGGGACACCACGGCGATGCGGACATTGCCCTTCTTGTCGATCGCCTTCACATAGACCACGCTCCGAAGCGTCTGGTCGGCGAGCACCGAGGGGCTCGTGGCTTCCCTCCACGGCAATTGCCCGTACCTGAAACGCCGGAATCCCATTTTTTCGGCGACTTCATAGCGCGCGATGCCCGATTGTCTGTCCTTGGTGAAAAAAGCGAGGAAATGCTTTCCTTCGAAAAGCGACGGGGCCTGCCCTATCAAGGGAATGAACCGCTCCGGCGGCTCGAGGTCTTCCTTCCCGGCTACGGCAGTCTCCTTGCCGCTCGGTGCGACGGAAAGCCGGAGCGGGACGGTGCGGCGCTTCGCGGCTGTCCCTTTCCCGTCGTTCAAAAACGCGGCTACGTTCGCGAAGGAGAAAGCGCCCGTCCCTTCCGCCTCTGCTTCCACGAGTATCGAAAAAAGAAACACTGCATTTGAGGAAAGCCCGCCGGGGATGATGCCGCTGAAGCGCACCGTCCCGTTCCTCGCTTCAGGGCGTTCGATCCAAAAGGGAACGAGCGAATCAGCCTCGTCAATCTCCTTTACCGCGAAAAGCGGCGGTACCGCCACGCTCCCCTCGACGGCGTTCACGCTCTCTCCTTCGGTATCAAGGTATGCCTTTATCAGAAGTTCGCTCCCGGGACGAATGGAGACGGCATCAGTGCGGAATGAAAAAACGGCGGCATGTGCGACGGGAACAACAAATAACAAATGACAAATAACAAATAACGGCGCTAGAAGCCTATGCAATTTTATTCCCGGTTCCAAGTTAAATGTCATGTGTCATAAGTGGCTAGCCGGTCCAATAGAACGCCATGACGGAGAAATCGACGAGGTTCACCGTGCCGTCGCCGCTGATATCGACCGAGGCGGGAGGGCCCGCGCGCTTGTACCAGTAGGCGACAATGGAAAAATCGACGAGGTTCACCCTACAATCCCCGTTCACGTCGCCTTTCTCTGGACACCGCTTCGCCGGGCCGGCAAACACGTTTTTGGTGCCTACTTTGAACCCCGCGAGGGCGCTGAAGCTGCTCACGAGCTGGTTCCCGATGGCCGCTTTCGATTTCGCGCTGTGCGAGCCGTATTCGAGGAGCGTCGTGTCGAAATTGTAGAGATAGATGCCGTCCTTGTCCGAGATGGTACGCCCGAAAAATTCCTCTTCGGAATTGACCGAGACGACGATGTCCGCCTGCGGCACCGATTGCCCAAAGATGGCGATGTCGTCGCCGCGGCGCACCTCGCTCTTGTCGACCCCGATAGTCGGCGCGATGAAGATGCCGGTGACATTCGTGGTCGCTCCCGCCGTGACGCTCGTCGGAAAAGTAAGGAGGCTGCTACGGATCCCGTTCCTGTCCTCGCTGTACATCGAGAAAATGAAGTTTCCCGTCGAGAGGCCCGTTAGGCTCGTCGAGAAGGTGCCGTCGGCGCCCGCCACTGCGGTAGTGCCGACCTGCGCATCTTTCAGGATGGTAACGGTGCTTTTAGGGTAGGCCCGCCCCGAAAAGTTCACCGTGCCGCCCGATATATAATAACCACCGCCTCCGCCCCCGCCTCCCCCGCCCCCGCCCCCGCCCCCGCCGCTTGGAGGAGTGGCGGGCGCCGCGGGCGCGGCGCTCGCTTCGGTCGAAGTGGCGATGTGATTCCCGTACGCATCCTCGGCGATGATCACGAAGTAGTAAGTGGTGCCGTTCGTGAGGCCCGTGCGGGTCGACGTGAGCACATTCCCGACGTCCGCGTAGCTGTAGGACCCGCCCGAAACCGTCGCCTGCCCCACCGTGTAGCTCCCGATGCTCCAGCCAAGCACCGCCGAAGCGGACGTCCATGAGAGCGGCACTTGCGCGTCCTGCCCGCCCGTCGCCGTGACCACCGGCGTC
>JAUYLU010000068.1 GCA_030699625.1 bacterium | reverse complement strand
CGGCTGGACGAGTCCGCGACGAGGGTGGTTCCATCTGATGAGCGCCTCGACCCCGGTGATCCGTCCCGTCGCGAGCTCGATCACCGGTTGGTAATGCAGGATGAACTCCCGATGCTCCAGCGCGCGTTGCAGGTCGCTCTCGAGGTGGAGGCGCTCCCGGAGACCGTGGCGCTTTCAAATGAGCCCGAGGTGCCGGAGACGCTCCCCGCGAACGAAGAGCCGGTGATGGTGGCGTCCGAAATGGTGACGTCCGAGAGCTTGTTGATGCGCTGGGCAAGCGAAACCGCTTGAAGGATCGGGAGGGTAAACGCCTGGGAAGAGGCGTTCTGGGCCGCCATGCGGAAGATTTCGGCCCGGAGCTCGTTCTCGAGCTCGGAGAGTCTTGCCGTGAGGGTTTCGGCCGAGACGTTTCCCGCGACGACGGGGATTTCCCCTGCTGGGCGCTCGATGATGCGCTCGATGATGCGGGGCAGGACCGGGGAAGGAGCGGTGACGCTTTCGCGGTTCTCGCGGGAAACGCGCTCGGTCCCCGTCGCGGCGGGCGCGAAGCGGTTTTTGAGCGACGTGAAGGAATCTTTGAGCGGTGCGAGCGAGAGCGCCGCGTTTCCTTCCGCTTCGAAAGCCTCGATCACAGGAACTTCAATCTCTGGAAGCGCCGCCTCTAAACGAGAACGGGCAGTATCGACGAGCGTCGCAAGCGAAGCGAGCCGTTCGTCGAACCCCTCAGCAAACGAGAACGTTTTGAGCGACGCGGGCGCGGGAGTAAAGGAAGGAGCGGAGGAAATTCTTTCGCGCTCGATCGTTTTCACAAAACGATCGAGGAGAGAAAAAACTGCGCGCAGTTTTTCTTCGCTTGCCATTGCGTGTTTCGAAAAATCAGAAACGCGCTCTCCTACAACATCCTTCGCGAACGAAAGCGATTCCTCGAGCGCGTCGAGTGAGCGTATCGTGTCGTCTGCGGCCGCCGCAAGCGCGCTCGCGAATGCCGCGGCGGCGGACATGTCGTCACTGGGCGGGCGCGGAGCTCCGCGCATGATTTCTCGGACAGGCATCTGCGCGTTTACGAACACATTCTCGTCAAAAAACTTCTTGAGCGATGAGATGGATTGCTCGAGCGTCTCGACCGCCTTTTCCCGTGCGGGGAAAGAGAACGCGCCCGGCGTTCGCGGCGGGGGCGAAGGCGGGGGCAGCTGGTCCGGCACTCTGTATGGCCGTGCTTCCTCTTTAAGCCGTTCCACGAACGACTCGGCGGTGTCCCTGAATTCCGCGAGTGCCACCACCGCGAGCGTCCTCATTTTCGCGGCCATGTCCTTCCCCGGGAGCGACGCGTGTCCCGCCGCGGACGAGTTTTCCGCAGCTACCGGAGAAGACGCGAGGGGGGTGCGCCGTTCGAGCGGTCGCTCGAACGGCGCACCAGTCATGTCGCCGATTGTCCAGACGAGCGGCAGGAGATCATCAAGGGCGGCGCGGGCGAAAAAATATTCCTTCGTCTCCTCGGCACGCAGGAGCGCGGGGTAAAAAGCAAAAATACCCACGAAAAAGAGTGCGGCGAGCGCCCGGATTTTAGAATTGCAACCGTGCATTTTCAATCGCTGTAATAATTATACCGCCGATTGAAGCTGAAAAATCGGTTCTAGAAGCCGCTCGCGCCGGTGGACACTCCCGTGAGTATCGAGAAAATGAAAAAAATGACGGGCAAAATGAACTTCCAGCCGAAAAAGATGAGTAACACAAGTAAAATAAGCGAATAACGTTCAAGCGTCCGCTCCATTTCATAGAAACGCGCGGGTAAAAGCGAGAAAAGCACCTTCGAGCCGTCGAGCGGGGGAAGCGGGACCAGGTTGAATATCCCCAGGAGGATGTTGAGAAAAACGATGGTACCAGAAATTGAAAGAAATGCCGGGGAAGTGATGCCGAGCGCGGGACCGAAGCGCACGATGAGGCCGAAGACGATGGCGATGAGGAAATTGACGGTCACGCCGGCAATCGCGACCGCGAGCGTTCCCCATCGCTGGTTCTTCAGATTGTACGGGTTGTAGGGCACCGGCTTCGCCCAACCGAAGATGAACCCCGCCTTCGTGAGCACAAGAAGCACGGGAAGAAGTATGGAACCGAAGAGGTCGATGTGCGGGACGGGGTTCAGAGTAAGCCGTCCCGAGAGGCGCGCCGTCGGGTCGCCCAAGTAGTCGGCCACATAGCCGTGGGCCACCTCGTGGGCGATGACGGAAAAGACGAGCACGATGATGGAGAAGAGTAGGCTGACTTCCATTATTTTATATGAGTGATGACGCGCGTCCCGTTAGAAGTTGACTGCCTTAGTTTATTTCGACGAGCGAGGAGCGAATGAAAACGTATTCGTTTTCATATCGTCCGAGCGACGTCGAATCATAGGTTGAATACCGCGCGGCTTGCCGCGCGTCTGCGCGAGCAAAGCGAGTACGTATTCATTACCCTGGGGCTTGCCCAGGGGACTATATTTCATGCCGCAACGGAGCCGCAGTACAACTCCGGCGGGATTGCGGCGATAGTTTCCTTATGATAGCATGGGCCAACATACAACGAACCACCAACAACTTACAAAAAATTCCTTCAAAAATTGTATGTTGTCAGTTGTGGGTCGTCAGTTGATTCTATGGCAAAGCAATGCCCCATCTGCGGAAAAGGGACGCTCGTCGCGGGCGCTTATTCGAACCGCGTCCGCGCCACCAAGTTCAACCCGACCGGCAAGAAACGCAAGTACCCGAATCTCCAGTGGGCGGCCTTGCCCGCGGGCCTGCCTGTGCGTGGCCGCACGCAGACAGGCGGACGCGTGAAGATCTGCACCTCCTGCCTCAAGAAGAATCGCCACCTTTCGATGAAGAAATAAAAAGCCCCTAGCGGGGCTTTTTCTGTTGCACGAGCGCGCGGAGGTCTTCGGGGAACTCCCGCTTTTTCGGCAGCCACATGCGTTCAAATGAAATCGGGTTGCTGCATCGCTTGAAACGGGTGCCGAACCGTCGTTCGATGCGCCTTCCTGCGTTGCGGCGCGACGACCTGATATCGGCGTAGAGCACCATCTTCGTGGCGTCCGAGAGATGGGGCTTCACGTACGAGCCGAGCATGCAAAAGCCGTCAACCTGGCGGGGCGGATGCCAATCAAGCGGGAAAAAGAAGAGATTGGCGAGGATTACGAGCGGCTTCCCGCAGAGCGGGCATGGCGGAACTGTGCGCGGGGACATTTCGATTCCTCCGGAAAGGACCTGTAGCCACTCTAGGGCGAAACGCTTCCGATTTCAACCTTACCGCATGCGCACGGAGCTTCCATCGCTCTCGAACACGATAGTCCCTTTTTCATAAGTGCCAACGACGGGAATCCTGAGGCGTCCGAGAAGCGAGAGTACTTCCTGATGGGGGTGGCCGTAGGAATTGTCCTTTCCTGCGGAGATGACCGCGACTGCGGGGCCGACCGCGCCCACGAAGGCCGCGCCCGATGAAGTACGCGAGCCGTGGTGCCCCGCCTTGAGCACGTCCGCCGCGAGGCCTGCGCCGTCGAGCGACACGAGGCGCGCTTCAACCGCGAGGGGAGCGTCGCCAGTAAGCATGAACTCCGTCGCGCCGTACGTGAGCTTTGCCACGATGGAGGCGCTGTTGGTGTCTTTCGTCCTTCCGAAATCATGGTCGGGATACAGCACCTGGAGCACGACACCGTCCCCGAGGTCCACTTCCATGCCGCGACGGGCGAGGACGCGCGTGATTTTATTTTCCGAAACGGCCTCGAGAAGCGCCTTATACGCGCCGGTGTCGGCGGGAACGCCCGGCTCGATGAAGTAACCGACTTCGAAGCGCCGGAGCACGTCGGGAAGCCCGCCGATATGGTCTTTGTCGGGATGCGTCGCGAGTACTGCGTCAATCGAACGGTCGCCAAACGAGAAAAGCCCGCCGAGCTCCCGCAGTACCGACCTTCCCGCGCCGCCGTCTATCAAAAGCTGGTTGCCGTTCGGCGCCTCGATGAAGATGGCGTCTCCCTGCCCCACGTCGAGGAAGGCGACGGTAAGAAGACGCTCAGACGCGCCGAGAAGCTCGCGGGCGACGAAAAAAAGCGCCACCGCGAGGAGGACGAGCACGTAGATCCTCGCGTTTCTTTTCACGCGTTCCATAGGAGCGCGGGCTTCTTCTTCTCCTTATAGATGAGCGCGAGATAGAGAAGGTAAACAATGACGACCGCAAGGAACGGCACGGACGGGACAGCGATCGCAGCGAAGGGGATTTTCGAGAAAAGCGAAACGACAAGAAGCATGTAGGAAAGGAGCGCCTCGGCCGCGAAGGCGAACGGCAAAGCAAGGAACGCGCTTATGAAGCCGAGCGTTCCGGCGATGAACCCGAAGAGCATGGTGGCCGGCACAAAGACGAGCGTGAGCAGGTTCACCGGGAGCGCCACGAGGCTCGCCGTTCCCATCTGATATACCAAGAAAGGAAAGACGAACAGTTGGGTGGCGAGTGTGGCCACGGCGACCTCGCGGACGAGAAAGCGCTCGGGGAGCCAGCCGGCATGGCGCTCGATGAGCGGCGTGAAATAGATGAGCCCCACCGTGGCGAGAAAGGAAAGCTGGAACGACGGGTCGAATATGAGGATTTTCGGGTTATGGAGCACCATGAGAAACCCGGCGAGGAAGAGCGCGAGCGTCACGTCGTAGATCCTTCCCGAACGCCGCGCCAGGATGACGAGAAGCGCCATGAGCGAAGCGCGCACTACCGTCGCTCCGCCGCCGACCATGACGGCGAAAAGGACGATCGAGAGCGAGGCGAGTGATGCCGAGAGGGCCGGGCGGCGTAAAAAGCCAAGGAGCTTCATGATGGACTGGGCGATGATGGTGATGTTGTAGCCGGAAAGCACCACGATATGGATGAGGCCGACCACCCGGAATTTGTCGAGGAGCTCTTTCCCGAGCGACTGCTTCGCCCCGACCACGAGCCCGGCGAGAAGCGAGCCTTCCGGCTCGTGAAGGAGCTCACCGATATTTTTGATGAAGCCGCCCTTGAGGGCAAAAAGTGCCGCGCGCACCGGGTTCCCCTTTCCCTCCCCGAGAAGCTCGAGCGAGGGAAAGGCCATCACGTAGCGCACTCCTTTCGCCGAAAGGTATGCGGGGTAATCGAAAAGCTTCCCGGTGCCCTCGTTCGCGAACGCCTGCGGTTTTTTCAAAACGCCCGACACTGAAAGCGCGTCGCCGTACTTGAACTGCGGAAACTGCGGCACGGTGAGAAGGACGTCTTTGCGGAGCTCGTGCTCGACTCCGCCGCTCGAAACGCGCTCCGTCCGCATGACGAGCATCGCCGTCTGGTCTCTCGCGTCCGGCTCCTCGACAATGACGCCTTCGAACGATATTTTCTCGCCCACCATCCCCTCGAGGAGCGGGGAACCATCATCGAGCGCTGAAACGGAAAAACGGAACGCTCCCGCGGCGAAACCGAGAAGAAGGAGCGAAACGAGAAAAACTATCTTCGCGCGGCTATGGACGTAATGGAAGAGAAGGATGAAAAAAAGAAAAACGAGAAAAAATAAAAAAGAAGTTCCGATTTCCCGGAACGACGCGAGTGCCACCCCTCCCGTGAAACTGAAAATAAAAATGTAGAATGGCGCT
>JAUYLU010000063.1 GCA_030699625.1 bacterium | reverse complement strand
TTCCACAATAAATAAGCTATAGCTTATTTATTGTGGAAGCGCTATTTTTTCTTCCAATTAGTAATTTTTGTAATTGCTATCTCTATCGGGTCCACCGGCCGGAGCTTTTTCATCGTTTTCGGGGGCGCGATGGGGAAGTGCCGCGCGTCGAAGAGCGCATCGTTCAGCTTCCACAGCTCCTTTTCATCCGTGACCCATGCAGTCCCGAATTTTTTGAGGTCGATCGGCTTCGTGTAGCCGCGGAGCGTTTTCCTTCCATCCTCGTACATGAAATATTCGTTGAAGTAGGAGAGGGCGAGCTCGCGCGACGTCTTATAGACGGGATCGCGGTAACGCATGAGGGAGTGGTTCGATTTCGAGACGGCGCCCCACAAGCCGTTTTCCCTGAAGAGGGCGATGACGTGGTCTTCATCGCGGTCGGTCCCGAAATGCATGACGAGGGCGGGCCGTCCGTGGAAGAGAAAGGCGGCCGCGGCGAAGAGGGCTCCCTCGATGCAGTGGGCCTTCCGTTCCCGAAGCACCCGCCGCGGCGACATGCAGGTTTCTCCCGCCGTTTCGAAATTATTCGGGATTGCGTTCAGAAAATCCTGCACCTTTGCGGGCGCCCCCAGTTTTTTAAACGTCCTTGTTTCTTCAGGAGAGAGGTTTCGCACGCCAGTCATTATAGCAAGCGTGGCGTGGCGTCCAGAGCCGTGCCTTCTACTGAAAGAATCCTTTAAATTCTTCGGTTTTGTTTACGCCACGTTTCTGGATAAGCGCAAACCTTTCTCCTTTTTGTCTTCGGAATCTCGGAGAATATGCAAAAAACGGCTTCGTTAAGCCACCGTACATGCTTGACTTTGCCTTACCGCTCCCTGACACTCTTGGTGCTGGCCGATGGACACCCTTTACCGACCACGGTTGAAACTCGCCGGCTTTGATTGAATCCACAATTTCATCGAGCTATCCTCGCTGCCTCACAAGCTTCGGGGAGGGTTTCTCTGTGCATACTTCATCGTGCCAGCCGAAGCGATACGGGCGCAGTCGTTAGCACCCGGTCCGCGCTTCAAATTAGAAGATAGTTCCTCAACATGAAAATTACTCCAGTGTATCCCTCACGCCTTCAGGCGAAGGTGGCGGGGATCGTACTTAGGGGCGTGCTCGTTCTTTCGGTACTGGCAGCCGTGTACGCCGCCGAACTTGTCATTTATTCGTTCACCAAAACCTTCTGGGGAGTGAAAATCGCCGCCGCGGCAGAGACCGTGAGCAATTGGTGGCCGGTCGAAGGGAAGGTCATGACGGGCGTGCAGCCCTTCAAGGCCATCGTTCCCGGAAGGAACATCGAATCCTATCAGATGTTCTGGCGGGTCGACGGCGGCGCTCTGGTCGCCATGTACGACAGTTACGAAGGCTATCCGCACAAAGAGGCGATGGTGGACCTCTCGGGCTGGCAGTGGAAGGGAACGGGTCCCTACCGCATCACCTTCGTGGCAGAGGCGAACGGCGCTACCATCGGCAAAGAGGAGATGAGCATCTACACGGGTACGCCGACAGTACAGCCCGCACCTGCGTCGGTCATAGCGCCCGTAACGGAGCCCGCACCCGTTTCGTCTCTTCAGATCGTGATACCGACAGCGGGGAACCCGCTCCAGAACGCGAAGTTCTACGTCGATCCGAACGGCAACGCGAGGAAGGAGGCGGAGCACCTTCGCGCCCAGGCAGACCTTCTCGAGAAAATCGCTTCGAACTCGCAGGCGCGCTGGTTCGGCGGATGGAACCAGAACATCGAGGCCGACGTCTCGGGCTACGTGGGCGCCGCAAGCGCGCAGAACGCGGTGCCCGTGCTCGTCGCCTACAACATCCCGAACCGCGACTGCGGCAATTACTCCGCGGGCGGCGCGGGAAGCCCGGACGCCTACCGAAGCTGGATCAACGGCTTCGCGAACGGCATCGCCGGACGGAAGGCCGTCGTCGTGCTCGAGCCCGACGCGGTCGCGCTCACGAGCTGCCTTTCCGAAGGCGACAAGCAGACGCGCAACGCCCTTCTCAAGGAGGCCGTTACGGCGCTCAAGTCGAAAGGCGCCGCCGTCTATCTCGACGCCGGCCACTCCGGCTGGGCGAGCGAGGCCGACCTTGCGGCAAGGCTCAAGAACGCGGGGCTCGCATCGGCCGACGGCTTCTCGCTCAACGTCTCGAACTTCGAGACCACGAGCGCAAACGCCGCGTACGGCGCGAAAATATCCTCGCTTACCGGCGGCACGCACTTCGTCATCGACACGAGCCGGAATGGCCGTGGCGGGAACGGCGAGTGGTGCAACCCATGGGGCCGCGGCCTCGGCGAGCGCCCGACCACGAACACGGGGAATTCCCTCATCGACGCTTACCTCTGGGTGAAGGCGCCGGGAGAGTCCGACGGTTCGTGCAACGGCGGTCCCTCCGCCGGCACCTGGTGGCTCGATTACGCGCTTATGCTCGCGCGGAACGCCGCCTTCTAAGGATTCGGATTCCCTCCTTCGCATCCCCATTGCAAAAACGGCCCCTTCGGGGCCGTTTTTGTTTTTTCAGCGCCTGAGCGCGGTGAGCTCGTGCTCCGCCCACGCCTCGCCGTAGCGGAGCTGGTAGACGTAGAGATCGAGCCCTTCGGAGAAGCGCTTGCGGTCGAGCATGTGGTAACGGGTGTCGAAATAGTTCCTGATCTCGTCCTCGTAGCCCTGGTCGTAGGAAAGGAGAAGCCAGGCGCGGCGGTGCCCTTCCGTCAGGCGGGCGACGTCCTCGGGGAGCGAGTCCTCATTGAAGGGGGGAATGTCGCCGCGGAGGCTCCGGTCCCACTCGGGAAGCGTCCGGATGTCGGCGGGGCCCTTGTAATAGTATTCGACGGGATAGACGGTAAAGGGAGCGGAGAGAATGACGATATCGCTTGGCGCCGTCCCCGCGCTCATGTATTCCGCGGCGGCGCGGTAATTCTCCCGCATCTGCATGTCGGCATTCGTCACCTGGAGATAGAGGCCTGCCGCCATGGCCGCGATGAGGCCGGCCTTCCCGAAAAAGGAAACGAAGCGGGGATAGAGGGTGAGCACCCAGCCGACGAGGAGGTAGAGCGCGGGCGCCGTGAAGATGAGGTAGCGCGAGACGTAAATTGGCTTCAGGAGGACGCTTGCGGTGAAGAGGGCGAGCGCCGGGAGGAGGAGCATAGCGAGGAAATAGCCGGCTTCGCGGGGCACCGTGCTGTGCCGCCGCAAGGTGAGGAACGACACGAGGACGACGAGCGGCCAGAGCGACACCACGAGCGCGTTCAGCCAGTCGTTCTGGAAGCCGATGATGAACTGGGAGAAAGCGTTCCAGACGTCGATGCTCGTGGGCACGGGGAGGAGCGGCTGGGAACTCGCGGCGAGCTGGTTCAGATTCCGCAGGTAGAGGAGCCACGGCAGGAAAGCGAGGGCGAGGAGGCCGAAGACGCCGGCGAGATTTTTCCCCGACCCCGCGGGAAAGGCCCGCCGCACGGCAAGGTAAAAGACAAACTGCGCGGCGATGACGAGCCAGAAGAAGTAGTGGGTGAAGACGCCGACGATCGAGACGGCGGCGTAGCCCGCCCATCGGCCGAACCCCCCTCCTTCCCGGTAGATGCCGAGGAAGAGAAAGTGCGAGAGGAGGGCGAGAAACGTGAGCATGCTGTACATCCTGATCTCGTTCCCGTACCAGTTCATGAAGGGCGAGAGCGCGAAGAGGGCCGTCGCGAAGAGGGCCGCCGCGCGGTGTTCGAAGGCGCGCATCCCGAGGGCGTACATGAGGGGGATCCCGGCGAGGAAAAAGAGGAGCGAAAGGAAGCGCGCCCCGGCGACGCCGCCGCCCACCATGAGTTGCCAGAAATGGAGGATGAGGTGGTAGAGCGGCACGTGCACGTCCTGCCCGACGATGTCGAGGATGCGGGAGACGGAGTGCGAGCTCTGCCAGAGGCTCTGCGACTCGTCAAGGCGGAGCGACTCGCCCGAAAAGAAAAAGAGGGAGACCGCGAGGGCGAGGCACATGAGGAGCCCCACGAGGACGTGGTGGAAATGGAAGCGCGACGTGGTGCCCTGGAGGGCGTTTCGATAAGCGATAGTTTCCATTTATTTGTAGGCGAAATTGGCGCGGCGCCGTTCGACCGAGACGGAGAGGCTCCGCACCCGCCGCTCCTCCTCCATCTCTTCCTGCACGGCGGCGGCGATGAACGGCGCGAATACCGCGATGTTGATGAGCGCCCAGGCGGTATTGGTCATGAGCGACGGCGTCATGCCGGTCCGGAGGTACGCGACGGTCACGCCCGCCGCCACGATGCCGACGTAGATGAGGTGGGGGATGGCGAGATTGAGGAAGCTCCCGGAGAGCCTCGTCTTCGAGGTGATGGCGAAGGAACTTTTCTTGCCGACAAGGAGGTCGACGAGCGCCTGCAGATGGATGATGAACGAGCCCATGGAAAAGGCGAGCGCCCGGAACGTGTAGGCGTAGTTCGTCGACTGCTGGAGGGTGTAAATCATGAGAAAGAGGTAGGGCATGAAGACGGTGGCGAGGGCCATGGTGGAGACGGCGAACGGCACTTCGCCGGTGAAGAAGAAGATGAGAGGGAGAAGGGCGTTCACGATGACCACGAGCCCGGAGAGGTAGTAGCCCGAGGCGGAGAGATAGAGGAACTTCTGTCGTAAAGAAAGCCCCCGCCGGAAGAGAGGATTCCATTTGAAGAAGACCTCGAGCGAGCCCCGTGCCCAGCGGAGCTGCTGGTTGTAGTACGAGAGAAAATCCTCCGGGGCGAGGCCCTCCGCGAGCACTTCGGGCACGTAGGCTGATTTCCAGCCCCGCTCGTGGATGAACATGCCGGTGATGAAATCCTCGGCGATGTTGAAGTCGCACATGCCGCCCACGTCCATGATGGCCTCGCGCCTGATGGCCATGTTCGTGCCGCACATGGTGACGGTGCCCATGCGGTTCCTCCCCTTGCAGATGGCGCCGTAATAAATCTCCTGCTGTTCCCACGCCCCGCGGGTCACCTCGTTCTTCGCGTAGTTCACGTAGTACTGCGGCGTCTGCACGAAGCCCATCCGGGGGTCCTTGAAATGGCCCATGGTCTTCTTCAGGAAATCGGGCGAGGGCACGTGGTCCGCGTCGAAGATGACGAAAAAGGGGCGCGCGGTTTTTGAGAGCGCATGATTGATGTTCCCGGCCTTCGCTCCTCCGGGAACGGTGCGGGTAAGGCAGGAGACCCGGGGCGCGTATTTCTTCGCGAGTTCCTCCATGTCCTTCCAGTTTTCCTTCCTCGCCACGTAGCCGTCGTTCAGGATGTAGACCATGAAGTCCGGGTAATCCATGGCAAGCGCCGCCCGCACGGTCTTTTCAACGATGTCGATCGGTTCGCCGGCGACCGTGATGAAGATATCGACTGCAGGCGCGAACGATGGATCGCTCGGCGCCCGGTATTCCATGTTCCAGATGGTGTGGAGATAGTTGAGCCCCTGCCAGAGGAAGAACGCCTGGCCGAACATGAGGAGCGTGAAGAGATAGGCGTTCTCGATCTTGAACCAGAACGCAAGCACGAAGAAATAAAGGAGCGTGAGGAGCGCGCTTGCGAGGATGAGCGGCTTCGAAGCGTAGACGGTGCCCGAGAACCGTTCGTCGAGCTCGCGATATTCCTTTGTCGGCGCGCGGCGGTTCATGGCGATGCGTGGCTATTTCGCGGCCCGGGCGATCTGTCCGCCGAGGTCGGGAATGGCCTCGTGGGCAAGGGCGAGCCCGAACCATGCCCAATTGTCGTCGTAGTAGCTCATGCCGAGCTTCCAGGCGTCGGTATCGGGATTATAGAGGCTCACGAGTTTCTTCTTCAGGATTTCCTTGAACTCGTCCTTGTCGGCCACCATGAAGTAGCCGATGGCGCCGCCGTAGAAAGCGGGCGCCTCGCGCGGCGAGACCGGCGCGCCGTCCCTCGCGTAGACGGCGGCGAGCGCGGCGCGGCGCTCCCACTCCTCGCCGAGGAAGCGGAAGCGCTCGAGCGTCTCCGTGGCGCGCGGCTCGCCGAACCACAGCGAATCGAGGGCGAGCCGGAAGGGGATGCGCATGGCGTCGAAGCCGTAGTGCGTCGAAAGCCCCGCGGCGTGGGAGAGCTTCCCCGTTTTCCGGTCGAGGTGCACCCAGTCGGGCGGCAGCCCCGCGCTTTCGCCGTTTTCCGTCGGAAGCGCCGCGCTCTGTGCAATCACCTCGTACGACGTGTCGACGAGCGCTTCCCACGGGTGCCGGTCATCGACGCCCGCGAAGATGCGGTAGGCGTACGGAGCGAAGTACGACGGGTTCACAAGCACATGCGGCGTTCCCGCCTTCTTTTCAAGGTTGTTCGCCGCGAGATAGGGCTTTCCGTTCACCATGACCACTTCCTGCTTCCAGATGGCGTCGATGACCGGCTTCGCTTCCTCGAGGTACCGCTCGTCGCCCCACCGGCTCCAGGCGAAGAGGAGGGCGAGGGCGATGTCGGTGTCGGCGTCGGAGGCGCTGTTCTCGCCGCCGCCCGGAAGCACTCCCATGGTGCCGTCGGGCCGCGTGCCGTAGCGCCACGAGAAAAGATGGTCCGGGCGCTCGAGATGCCCTTTGGTCCACTCGAAGCTCCGGTCGAAGGTCTGCTTGTCGTCCATCCAGACCGCCCGGAGCAAGGTGTAGCTCTGTCCCTCCGAGGTGGTGATGTCGCCCTGTTCCCGGTCGATGGTGCGCGCCGTCGCCGGGTCGACGTACTTTTGCTTGTACTCGCTCCAGAGCGATTTCAGCATGGCGCGCGACGAGAAGACGAGCGGGAGACCGCGATTCTCGTTCTGATAGTAGAGGACGCCGATGAAGATGCCCGCCGCCGCGGCAATGAGGAGCGCCCCCGCGAGCTTGTGGACGGTGCGGGGGAGGGCGACGGCGCCGCGCGTCGCCCTCGTGCCGCGCTCTCTCGCACGGTTGTTCCTAAGCCCGAAGAAATAGAGCCCGGCAATGGCCGAAGCGCCGCCGGTTCCCCAGAGCGCGAGCGCCTTGTTGTAATCGGGCGCCGCCTCGTTCTCGTAGTAGTTTGGCTCTTCGGCGGGAACGCCCGCGGGGGCTGCGGCGTTCGCCGTTCCTTCCGATTTTGCCGCCGGTCGCGTCGTCCCCGTCGTTCCCTTTTCGGCCGCGCCCGACGGGGAGGACGTAGCGGGGAGCGCAAGCGAGGGGGGAGCGGGCGCCGTCGACGAAGCGGTCGCTTCGGTGGTGGACGCGGGGGAGGACGACGGCGCGGCGAGGGACGTGCCCCCGACCCCGATTCCTAGCGCGCCCACAAGCGCGATTGCCGGGAATGCCCAGAGCAAAAGGGGAGCTCTCCCCGGTGCCGTTTTTCCCTCCCTCCTGCTTGCCGTCTCCATTCTGTGTGTGCGCGCTTATTTTTTAATTCGATTATGGGTGACGGCAGCGTCTTTTCGTTCTTACAAGGGAAGGAAATGTCTGTAGCAAGCGTGTAAGGGGGTTGTAAGGGACTTTTTGTAATGGCGCCCGCGCGAGTGCGTCACAATTTGTTGTCGTACGAGCGCCGCGACCCCGTTTTCTTTTTGCCATACGACCCTTATTCCCCTTATTTTTCAATGTTTTCATGAACACCTTGTCCTCTCTGTCGGTCTTTTTCCCGGCATACAACGAAGCGAAGAACATCCGGGAGACGGTGCTCCGCGGAAAGGAAGCTGCCAGGAAAGCCGCTGTCCGCTACGAGCTTATCGTGGTGAACGACGGGAGCTCCGACGGGACGAGGGAAATCGTCGACGCCCTCGTTCGGGAGGACCCGGAGCACGTGCGGGCGGTGCACCATGCCAAAAATCTCGGCTACGGGGCGGCGCTCAAGAGCGGCATCGCCGCGGCGCGCCATGACTGGGTGTTCTTTACCGACGCCGATCTCCAGTTCGACCTCGAGGAGCTTTCGCTCCTCGCCGCCCACGCGGGGGAGCACCCCGTGGTCATCGGCCACCGCGCCCCGAGGCGCGATCCTTTCATGCGGCTCGTGAACGCTTTCGGCTGGAACGTCTTGAACCGCTTCCTCTTCGGGCTCAAGGTGAAGGACATCGACTGCGCCTTCAAGCTCTTCGAGCGCCGCCTCGTCGAGCATCTTCCGCTCAAGGCGGAAGGAGCGATGCTCAGTGCCGAGCTTCTCATCCGCCTCTCACGGCAAGGGATCGCCATGAAAGAGGTGCCGGTGACGCACCTGCCGCGGAAAGCGGGCTCGCCGACGGGCGCCAAGCTCTCCGTCATCGCCCGCGCCTTCAGGGAAATGGCCTTCCTCTTCGGGACGGAGCTCGGGAGCAAGGAAGTGCGCGAATTTTTCAAGTTCGGGGGCGTCGGGGTGGTGAACACCGCCATCGACCTCGGCTTCTACGTCATCCTCACCCGCCTTCTTTTCTTCGGGAACGACCTCGTGCTCGCCAAAGGCCTTTCCTATATGGTAGGAACCGTTTTCAGCTTCGTGGCGAACCGGGTCTTCACCTTCGGCATCAAGCGGCCGGTCCACCCCCTTGAGATAGGCCGCTTTTACGTGTCGGTGGCGCTCGCCCTCCTCATCAACACCGGTTCGACCTACCTCTTCATCAACGCCTTTCATTTCTACGACCTCCTCTCGGCCTTCCTCGCCACCATCTGCACCATTCTCTGGAATTTCACCTCGCTCAAGTTCTGGGTGTACGACAAGGTTCCGGCATACCAAAAGGCCCCTGCTCGCAGAATCCCAGAAAAAATATGAAGTTTTACGCTTGACTTACATCATCCTTACACTTATGTTCCTTAGTATGGGCAAGGGTTTTCTTTGCCCTCACACCAAAGAGCGCGGAGGAGGGTAATGGATATGCCTTTTATACGTCGTTTTCAATGAAGCCAGAATCACATACGGCGTTTCTTCGAGCCTACAAAGAACACGCGGATGCCCTCTTCAGGCATTGTTTCTTCAAGGTATCGAGCCGGGAAATAGCCCTTGATCTGGTGCAGGACGTCTACACCAAGACCTGGAATTATCTCTACGAAGGGGGGAACGTCTCGAACATGCGTGCGTTTTTGTACCGGACGGCGAACAATCTCATCATCGATTACTACCGCAAGAAGAAATCGGTGTCGCTCGACGAAATGTACGGCGAGGGGTTCGACCCTGCGTACGCCCCGCAGAGCGAGCTCGTGAACCGGCTCGACGGCGAGCGCGCCATAGTATACTTGCAAAAGATTCCCGAGCATTATCGCGACATCGTGATGATGCGGTACGTGGACGAGCTTTCCATCAAGGAGATAGCGAGCATCCTCGACGAGACGGAGAACAACGTCTCGGTGCGCCTGCACCGGGCGCTTGAGAAGCTGAAGACGGTGTTCGACCGCTCACAGCCATGAAACAGCAAACCAACGAGCTTAAAAATCTGTTTGAAGACGCGAAGTCGCTTTCCATGACGAGGGGCGAACGCGCCTCGCTCCATCTCCACGTGGAGATGCTCTTTGCACGCGCGGGCATTCCCATGGAGCGGCGCGACCCCTCACGGAAGCGCTACATAAGCTCGCCGTACTATCTGGAGGCGCGGGCGTGGTACCACTGGTTCATGAAGCAAAGCTACGCCTCGACGGCGGTCTTCTTCCTTGTCCTTTTCCTCACCACGGGCGTGGCGGGCGCCACCGCGGGCGGCGCCCTTCCGGGCGACTTCCTCTATTCCGTGAAAGTGGACGTGAACGAAGGTCTGCGCTCCCTCTTCATCTTCGACGAAGCGGCGCAGGCCGAATACGAAATAGAGCGGGTAAAACTGAGGTTCGAGGAAGCCGAGGCGCTCGCGAAGCGCGGCGGGCTCACCGCCGAAACGCGCGCCTATCTCGTGGCGAGCTTTGAGCGGCACCTCGCGCGGGTGGACAGGCGTCTCTCGGCGCTCACCGAGGGCGCGGCGGACCGCATCACCGCCGAATACGAAGCCACCAAGGAGGCCTATGGGCGCCTCCTCGCGGACTTCAAGGCGGCCACTTCGACAGAAAGATAAAGAATCCGGCAACAACAAAAAACGCGGGCCGTCGGGCCCGCGTTTTTTGTTGTCCTCACAGAAGGTGCTTTCCCCGTTCGGGCGCCGGCACGGGGAAGCTCTCCTTTTCCTCGCCGGCGGCCCTTCTCATTTCGAGCACGACGGGGAGGAACGAGAGCACGATGACGAGGGCGAGGAGCGGCGTCAGTATCTCCTCGATGTTCGGCACGGAGGCGCCGAGGAAGAAGCCGAGGAGCGTCATGCCGACCGCCCAGAGGAGCGCTCCCGCGATGTTGTAGCGGAGGAACGTCCGGTAGCTCATCTTGGCCACGCCCGCGAAGATGGGCACGAAGGTGCGCGCCACTGGCATGAATCGGGCGAGGATGACCGCCTTCACGCCGTGTTTCTCGTAGAAACGGCCGGACTTCTTGACGTAGCGTTTCCTGAAAAAGAGCGAGTCGTCCCTCACGAAGAGGCGCGGCCCCGCCTTCTGGCCGAACCAGTAGCCGGCGTTGTCTCCCAGGATGGCGGCGAGGGCGAGGAGGACGACGAGAAGCCAGATGTTGAAGAAGCCCTGCGCGGCGAGGATGCCCGCGGCGAAGAGAAGGCTGTCGCCCGGCAGGAAGAAGCCGAAAAAGAGCCCCGACTCGGCGAAAATGATGGCGAAGAGCCCGACGTAGCCGATGAGCTCGATGAGTTCGATGAGGTTCTGGCCGAAAAAATTTATTTCCATGGCGGTCGGTGAGTCGCGTGCTAGTGCTGACGGGGCGTATCCTGAAAACTTTCCGAAACTTTTTGCCGTTCGGGGGAAAAGGCCGCGTGCGGCGCGGCCTTTTCCTACTCCGTGAAGATGTTGACCGAGCGCGTGGTGATGACGCCGCCGCGGTCCTGGGCGGTGAAGACGAGCGTATACGGCCCCGCGTCTTTCCACTGCCAGCCCGAGAGATCGACGAGCGATTCCTTGTGCGGGTAGTCTTCCTGGCTGTCGGCCATCTCGTTTATGCGGTCGCCGTCGACCTGCCAGAACATCGAGTAGGACGAGACATCGCGCTCGGGCACCATGGCTTTGAAGGGCTGGATGCCCGAAAGGAGGGAACCATCGGTCGGCCACCACACGTCGATGGTGCCGGTGCCCGAAGAGGGGGGAGTGGTGCTGCCGGTACCCCCGCCGCTCGAGACCGCAAAGGCCGCCGCCGCATCGTTCCACGCATGGGCGGTGCTCCAGGTCGAATTGAAGATTCCTATCTTCAAGGTGTGGGTGCCGAGGGCGGCCGTGGCCCATGAGGCGCTGTAGTCTTTCGTCTGGTTCGCGGCGAAGTTTTCGTTCTCAAAGACGCGCTGGAAGACTTTTTCGCCTTCTGGACCGTACACCTCCATGTCGACGATGATGCCCGAGGCTTCGGTCGCGCCGTTCGCGACCGAAGCGGAGAGGCCCACCGGCGCGCCCTGCGAAACGGTGGAAGGCGAAGCGCTTCCGGTCGCGGTAAACGAGACCGGCCCGGAGGACGGCGGCGGGGGAGGAGTACTGCCGCTCTGTTTGAACCATTCCGAGATTATCGCCTCGGCGGGCTTGTGCTGCGGCGTGTAGTCGGTGTTCCCTTCCCAGCCGTAGTTCGGGTCGCTCGACCAGTCCCAGAGAAGCCCGCCCTGCATGAAGGCATGGTCGTTCCAGTACGAAAAGAGGGCGGTGTAGGCGTTCGATTGCGCGCTCGCGTCGTACCATCCGCCGCGCCAGCTGTTCCACGGGTCAGTGAAGGAGTCGTTCACGCTCCGATATCCCACTTCGGTGAAAAGCACGGGCTTCCCGAACCTGTCGGCCGCGGGCTTTATCTTCTGCGTATTCCAATTGTTCCATGACGCCTTCATGGCCTCGATGGAGTTGTTGCCCCACCATGAGAGCGGGTAGTAGGCCGAGATGCCGATGTAGTCGAGCGCGTCCCAAAAGCGCACGTCGGGCACCTCTTCGGTGAAATCGTCGCCGCCCCAGTTCGCGCTGTAGGTGAGCATGCCGCCGTAGACGCTCCGGATATTCCCGATGAGCGAATCCCACCGCCCGTCATTCTCGGGGTTGGTGGAAAGGGTGATGAGCTCGGTGCCGATGACCATGCCTTCGGCGCCGTGCGCCGCGGCCATGCGCGCATAGTGCGTGAGGACGTTCCCGTAGGAAGAAAACCACATGTCCTTGTCCCATGGATTGATGTGCGCGCGCCACTGCCCGTCGTATGACTCGAGATGGATTTTAAGAACCGTTTTGAGGCCTATGGAACGCGCGTAATCGATGCCCGCCTCAAGCGCGGAGTCATCCGGGGTGTTCCAACCGCGCCAAACGTCGGTCGCGTAAATGTTTTCCTGATAGTAGGGAATGACGAAGGCAACCGTGTCGGCGCCTGTCGCTTTCAAATTTCGGAGCGATGCTTGCATCGATTCGCTTCCGAAATCGCCGGTTCCCCGCGACTGGACAGAAGCGCCCTTTTGCCATGATGCTACCGAGGCGTCGGAAAAAGGAGGAAGCGCCGTCATGGCCATTGTTGCAAAAAAGAAGAGGGCCGCACAATAAGCGAGTCGTCGATAGAGTAGCGAAGCCATGTTTCGTGAGACGTTTCTAAATATCCTTAATTACAATGATGTAATAGTAATGTAAGATTCTTAATAAATGAAGAAAAAACGGGATTTTATCCCGTTTTTTCTTTCTCATCATTTTTATACGCTTTAGCCCGAAACCACGGCGAACGTGCCCGCCTGGTCGAACCAATGGAGCGGTCCCGACCAGTCGAACCTGAAAATGCCTATTTTCCAGGTGTACACGCCAGGAGGAAGATGGCCGCCGCCGAGCGTCGCCTGTCTCGTGCGCGTTCCTTCCGCCGGGATCCGGTCGCCCCAGAAGAGCTGGTACACCTTTTCTCCGTCGCGATAGACCTCGAAATCGACAATGACCGGCATTTCCCACGGCGACTCGTTCACGAATACGGCAGTGCCGTGGACGGCTTCGAGGCCGCGTACCATGGTTGTCCGATCGAGCGTGGCGCTCTCAAGGCGGATGGTGCCGTTCACTTGTCCCGCCGTCCCGCCGCTTACCGTGGTTTTCGCCGCTTCATCGTGCCACCGGATGAGGCCTGCCCAGCCCGGGTTGAAGATACCCGTTTTGAACCACCACGTCCCCGGCACGGTGTCAGGTTGGAACTGCTTCACGAGCGTAAGCTCGACCGTTTCGCCGGGCGCGATGGTGCGCTCCTCGAACCGCTGGTTGGTGCGGCCGAGCGGGCTGTAAAGTTCGAGGTCGAGCATCACCCGTTCAGGCGTTACGCCGGTGTTCGTGAACCTCGCATGATACGTGTGTTCGAGGTTCGGCATGCCGAGCTCGACGCCGAACGCCGATTGCCAGGCCTCCGTCATCCTGACGTCGGTAGCCGCCGCTTCCGCGGTCGGCGGGGCGAAAAGCGTGAAGAGCGCGAGGGAAGCGGCTGCCGCCATGAGGGCGGCGCGCACATTCCATATGATGGATGTCGTTTTCATAATGATGTTGTCAATGTGGCGATTAATTTTTTTCTTTCGGCATCCCAAAAGACGCCGAACGAGGCCATAAATTACAAAAGGAAAATCCCGCCCTATGGGCGGGATTTTAGTTGAGCGACAAAGGCGCGGGTAGGCCGCAAGCCGACCCGAAGTGGTATAATCTCAAAATGTACACGACGTTCGGCGGGATAATGGAGGAGCGGGGCGGCATTTCGGTGAGGCCGCTCCGCATGGTCGAGGTGCCCGCCTACATGGCGCTTCGGCGCGAGATCGAGAAGGAATCGAAGCATGTGGTAGGGAACGGCGGACGGCGCGAGTCGCTCTTTCTCACGCTTGCCCGCATGTTCGTGAACCGGCGCCACATTTTCACCTTCGTGGCGACCGACAATGGGAAGCTTGTCGGCTATCTCACGCTCATTTTCGCGCGGCTCCCTAAAATGAAGGGGAACGGCTACCTCGGGCTCTCCGTCAAAGCGTCGCATAGGAACCGCGGCATCGGCACCATACTCATGGAAGCGGCGGAAAAACTCGCGCGCGGGCGCAACGTGCGCCGCCTCGAGCTCGAGGTCTTTTCCAAGAATCGGAAGGCTATCGATCTTTACAAACGCCTGGGCTACGTCGAAGAGGGCAGGAAAAAGCACGCTGTCGAAACTCAAGAAGGTCTCGACGACATGGTTTTCATGGCGAAGCTCCTTCGCTGACGGCGCCAACGAAAAACCGCCCCTCCCTCGTTTTGCAATTTGGAAATTTTTTTCCAAAACTAGGGAGGGGCGGTTTTTTCGAGCCTAGCGCTCGTTGAAGCGCCAACCGGAGTAGGCGAGATAGCCCGCCACGAGGAGGGCCACCCAGCTTGCCCAGACGGGCACCATGAAAGTGTCGACCTTCATGTCCCATCCCCAGACGACCCTCGCGAGATGGAGGAGCGCCACTGCGCCGAAGATGACGGCTGTCGCCTTCGCATATGTGTGCAAAGTCATGCGTTGTGCATTGTGCGTTAACCTAATAACCTCTTAAATTGTAGCGCAGACGCGAAGGCGCGCAAGGGAAAAACAAAAGCCCCGTCGCTCTATCTCTATCGAGCGCGGGGCCGCAGACACGGGCTTTAAATGCCCTTCTCCTTCATTTCTATCTGTTCGATGAGTATCTTCCACAACCCCTCTCCCTGCTCGTGGAAGAAGAACCCGGGCGCGGGAGCGTCGAGCACGTGCCAGTACCCGGCCTTCACTTCTTTTTCGAGCTCGTTCGGCCGCCAGCCGACGAAACCGGCGAAGAAGCGGGTGGTCGTCATCTTCTTCGCATCGTTCCCCGCGAGTTCGATGATGGCATCGACCGCGTTTCCCCTCGTCGTCACGAAGAGGTTTTCTCCGAAGGGAAGCGAGGTCTGGTGCGGCCTTTCCGTACCCTCGGTGACCACAAAGATCGCCTCGACCATCTCGGGGCCGCCGAAGTAGACCGGGTCTTTGATTTTTTCCGACGGGCCGTGGTTCGGGAAGAGCGTGCCGAGCCGTAACTTCGACGGTCTGTTCACGATGAAGCCGAGGTGCGCGTTCACGAGCGGTTTCGCGTAGAGCACCGTCTCCCGGTAGAGCCCCTGGAGCCCTTTGACTGCAACGAGGATAACCGGTTTTTTGAACTCGTCGGCGCGGGCCAACTTCTGCGCCTCTTCTTTGGGTGAGGCGCCTGCAGGCGAAGCGCCTGCGGCAAGAACGGTCGAAAAAATCACGGCGTACAACACTTTCATTACGAGCGCCATATCTCCCTCCGTAGGGAACCTCATGTAAAAACAACCCCTACCGTCACTATACGGAGGTTCCCGGTAGGATGTCAATAAATAGGATGCCAATAAAAAAGGCCGCCATGATGCAAGGCGGTCTTTAGTCCAGGATGCGTACGGTGAGGGTGACGCCGAGCGCCGTGGCGGCCTGCTTGAGGGCGTCGCGGTAAGGTTGCCATTCTTCTTTTGCCTTGGCATAGAACTCGATTTCGCGTATGCGAAGCGAAGCAAGCTGATCACTCACCATTTCCGCGACTTCGGCCACCTTGTCGTCCTTGAGCGCTTTGTCGTAGTGGGGGATGGTCATCGTATGCTCGATGAAGCCGAAACTCCCTGAAAGGATGAAAAATCTAAGGCCCGCCGCTTGGGCAATGAACTTCACTTCGCGGATATGGCTCCCGCGATAGCGGTGCCACGCCGGCATGAGGCCGTGCGACTGATCTTTTTCTTTGCTGCAGATGGTGCAGACGACCTTCATGGGGAGCGCCTCCGTGGAGTAAACCCGTTACATTAGATAATAAATCAGGTAGAAAGTAAAGTTTTTTGTGCACTTTCCCCCTTAGGGGGCTTCCGCTACAATAGGGAGTACGAGAGCATAATAGCGTAGAGATAATAATAACAAGCATATATGGCGAATTCAGCATTCATGAAGCCGCTCAATGTGAGCCCGGACCTTGCGGCGGTAGTCGGGAAAGGTCCCATGCCCCGGTCGGAAGTGGTGAAGAAGCTCTGGGTCTACATCAAGCAGCACGGCCTCCAGGACCAAAAGAACAAGCGCAACATCAACGCCGATGAGAAGCTGAAGAAGGTCTTCGGCGGAAAGGGCACTGTCAACATGTTCGAGATGACCAAGCTCGTCTCGGCCCATCTCTCCTAGGGCGGCAAAGCCCGCTTTTGCAAAAACCGCCCTCCAGGGCGGTTTTTGCTTTGAGGGGCAAAAAGGAGGTGCCCGAAACTCTTGCTATAGACCGCATAACTATGGTAGCTGTAAGCGGTATGGCAAACTGCCGTCTTCGGGGCATCGATGAGGAGGTATTGACTTTTTCTCATTTCAGTGCTATGATTTCAATACTAGGCAGAAGCCTAGCATTATGTTGAACACTCTCAATATCGCCTTTCTGGGCTTTTTTATTTGGTCCGGCGGGGCGACCATAGAATCCTACGTTCCCGTTTCCGCCATTCCCATTGAATATTCCGTCCGGCTTACCGGCTATAACGCCGTGCCGGAGCAGACCGACAGCGACCCGCACGTGACCGCGGCAGGCATCCGCTCGAACCCCGAAATCGTGGCGGCTCGCTCCCGCGACCTCGCGCAGTCGCTCCCGTTCGGCACCATTATCGAGCTTACGGCGCCCAAGGACGCCCGCTCGTGCGGCTTCAAACAGGTCGAGCCCCTCGTCGGTTACCGCGTCATCGCCGACACCATGCACGCGCGGAAGCGCGCCCAGGTCGACCTCCTCTTCGGCACCGATGAAGCGGTGAAAGTGGGTAAGCGGTCGGTGAATCCAGCGCTTGCGGTCGGCGTGTGCGAAGTGACCGCCCGGGTGGTCGGCAGGCTCTCCATGAAGGAGATCCCGTCGACCCAGGCCGAGCTCGCCGTGCTCGTGAAGCGCGAATTCGCCCTCCGATAATTTTCGAAAAAGGAGGCAGTTTCAAAAGCCGCCCGGCAATCAGCCGGGCGGCTTTCATTTTGCACGCCTTCTAAAAGTGCGTGTATAATAGAAAAATATGAAATTGAACGAGCCCCTCAAGCCGGACCTCCGCGTCTTCCTCGGCGACGACAATATGATCCACCTCACCCTGGGCGGGAACATCTCCGAGGAGTACCTCGACGACCTCAAGCGGTGGAGCGAGGAGGTGAAGAACGCCATGCGCCGGGCCAAGGCGCGCTCGACCGACGGGGAAGTGCTCACCCTCATCGACATCAGCACCCTCGACCAGTTCGACCAAAAGTCACTCGCCGTCCTCCAGGAGCTCATCAAGTTCAATAAGGACTACGCCACGCGGACCGCCACTTTTGGCGGAAGCGTCTTCGCCGTGCTCGCCCAGGACGCCATGGCCCTCGTCTCGCACCGCGACAACCTGAAGGCGTTTCGGGCGAAAGAGGACGCCCTCGCCTGGCTCCTCCAAAAGAAGAATTGAAAAAGCCGCGCCTCGGGCGCGGCTTTTTCAATCGAAAAGCTTCACGAGAAAGGGGTCGATGTCGCGCTGGGGCATGCCGTAGAAAGAGCGGCCCTCCTCGTGCAAGCGGGTAGCGAGCTCGACGCCGACGAAGCGCCAGTGCCACGGCTCGTACACGTAGTAGGCATTCCCTTTGGGATACGAGAGGACGAAGCCGAAGCGGTGGGCGTTTCCGGTGAGCCACTGGTAGGCGGGCGTCGCGTCGAAGCCCGCGAGCGCCTCGCCGATTTTTTTGGAAGTGAAATCGACCGTCGAGCCGAGCTGGTGCTCGGAATATCCCTGCTCGGCGGAGAAGCGGTTCGAGGTGTTCGCCCCGTAGGTCACGCGGTACTGCGATTTGAGAGTGGCCTGCGTGCCGAAGGAGCGGTAGCCCGAGAGCACCGCGATGTCGATGCCGTCCTGCCTCGCCACGTTCATGAGTACGTCGAGGTAGGGGCGGACTTTTCCGTGTATCTGCACCGGCTTTGACGGGTTCAGGAGAAAAGCGGGGTCGATGAGGGTGAGCTCCGAAGGGATGTAGTTCTCGGAGAGGAAATACACTTTCGAATATTTCTGAAGAAGCTCGGGGTCGATGGAGGAGAGCTTCTCGAAGGTCGATACCTTGACCGTCGTCTCGGCGAGCTGGTTCTGGAAGTCGGTGTTCCTCGCCCTCATGATGGTGAGGAAGTCGTTGAGGTCGCGGTTTTCGATGGTAGTGCTCGCGAGGTGCGCCTGAAGCGCGTCGATGGTGCGGGTGAGGTCGCGCGAGGTGCCTTCGAGCCGAACGAGGTCCTGGTAGAGGAGGTAGAAGCGGAAACCGCCGAAGGCGAGGAGCGCCATGGTGCCCGCCACGATGAGAAGGAGCACGGAGGCCTTCACCTCGATCTTCCGCGCCAATAGTTCCTTTATGTGCCCTTTCATCGAGGCCATTTTACCATGAACAAAAAACCCGCCGGAGCGGGCTATCGCCAAAAATCATTCGGCGCGTTGAGTACGTTTGTATTTGGGAGGATGAGTGCGGTGCCGGTCAAGGAAATGCTCAAGCGAGCGAGTGAGGCGTATTTCTTGGTAGCCGCGTACGCCCGCGACGATGAGACAATGCGGCAACCTCTCGTTATGCCAGATCCGTTCGATCTCCTCCACCACGTGGGCTTTGAATTCTTTCGGTACGCCGTAGTCATCCATGAGAAGCTTGGCGCACGCCTCGTGCTCCAGTCTGGGCATGTATGCCTCCTTTTGTCCACTACCAACTTTATGCCGGGGAAGGCAAGAAGTCAAAGGAGGAATCGGACGGGACGGACCGCGTACTCAAGCAATCGGTCGTGCCACGGGCGCGCCCGCCATTTCGCAAGCGTCACTTCCTCCGCCTCCGCAGAGTCGCCATCGAACTGCCGGCGGAGCGCCCCGACGAACCCGTCGTCGGACGAGACGAGGTTCCCTTCGAAGTTGTACTGGAGACTCAAGTGGTCGAGGTTCATGCTCCCGACCGTGCCAAACCCGTCGATGACGGCGGCCTTGGCGTGGAGCATCTCGGGCCCGTAGAGGAATATGCGGACGCCGGCGCGGAGCAGGCGGTCGAAGTAGCTCCGCGAGGCGATATTGATGAGCATAATGTCGGACGTGCGGGGGAGGAGGAGCCGCACCGTGACCCCGCGCCGCGCCGCCCGAAGGAGGGCGCGGAGGAGGCGCCGGTTCGGGGCGAAGTAGGCGGTGGTGAGGAATATCCTTTCCTTCGCGCTTCGCACGCGTTCGAGGAGCTCGTGGTAGAGGTGCCTGCGGCGCGGCAGGGGAGCGTTTCCGAGAAAGGCGTGCTTCCGTGCGCCACCGAGCCGCACCCGCTCGCGCGAGAGCTTTCCGCGTTTATGGGCGTACTCCCACATCTCGTCGAACGCCTGCTCCATTTCTTCCGCCACCGGTCCTTCCGCCCGCGCCGTGGTCTCGCGCCAGTCGGCCATGTGCTCCTGGAAACACACGCCGCCGGTGAAGGCAATCTCCGAATCGACCACGATGAGCTTCCGGTGGTCGCGGAAGAACCACGGCGTGCGGTGGCTTAGCATGCCCGGGATGACCGAGTTGAAAAAGACAAGCTCGGCGCCCGATCTCTCAAGCTCGTTGTCGAGGTGGAGATGGAGAAGCTCCGAGCTCCCGACCGCGTCGAGGAGGAGCCGCACCTTTACCCCCTCGCGCGCTTTCTTTTTGAAAAGGTCGATGAAGCGCCTCCCGACGCTGTCGTCGACGAGGATGAAGTTCTCGAAAAGGATGGAGCGTTTCGCGCCCTCGCAGGCCGCATACGCGCCGTCCCAGGCGTCCTTGGCGCGGAGGAAAAATTTATAGGCATGGGGCTCCATAAGCTCTCATGATAGCAGACCGTCTGGATGTTTCCTGAAGCAATAGCAACACCGACATTTTGTTTTTACATGGTTTAATGGACGAATGAGGATACGGCGGGCGAATCTCGTTTCTTATTTCAGGAATTTCATCTTCGGAGTGGAGGACAGCCTCGTCTCCACCGTGGGGCTCCTTTCGGGCATCGCCATGGCGGGCGTGCCGCGGGAGACCATTCTTCTCACCGGGGCCGTGCTCATCTTCGTCGAGGCGTTCTCCATGGCGGCGGGGAGCTTTCTCTCCGAGTATTCCGCCGACGAGTACGCGAACGGCGACGGCGCGCCCGCTGGCGGGAGCGCCGTCGCCGGGACGATCATGTTCTTCTCCTATTTCCTTTCCGGATTCGTCCCTCTTTTCCCATACCTTCTGTGGCCGACGGCGGAGGCACTCCGTCTCTCGGTGTTTTTTTCGGTCGCCGCACTCTTTGCCCTCGGCGCGGTGAGCGCCGTCGTCACCCGCGTTTCCGTGGTACGAAACGGCATCAGGATGGCGTTCGTCGGCGGCGTGGCCATCGCCGTCGGCTCGCTCGCGGGGATTTTCCTTTCAGGACTTTAAATCGTAATTTTACTCGTCTGTAAGGCTGGTATTTTGGCGCGCGGCGCAAAACGCCGCGTAGAGAGGATGCGCCGCGCCGGAAGATTTTTGATGCCGAATGCAAATTCAAGCCGAAGATTTTTTGAAGAAATGCAAATGCGGATTTTTTGGCGGGGAGAGAGGGGCCCCGAACCCATGCGTGCTTGCCCCACCCACCCGTGCGCGCACGCGAACCCCTTCGCCGAAAAAGTATGTCGGCTCAGGCTCCCTTGCCCTTTCCCCGAGCAATTCTCGCTGATATCGCCAATTTCAAAACCTCTTTCAGGTCAGATGGGTCTTTGTACTTATGACACTGATAGTGCCGTACATAAAAGTCCAATGGTGATCCTTTTTTCGTTTTTTCTTCTTTGTAAACATAAATTGTGTCTATGCCTAATCCGTGCGCGAATCCGGCTTCGAAATACACGCTAGCGCGAGCGCCTGTAAGGTCAACGACAATAAATCTACTCTGCCTGATTTCGCTGAGTGCCTTATCCATAATTCGTTCAGAAAAATGCTCATCACGAATACAAACTGCGCGGAAGCCCGCATCACTAATGGCTGCTCTGCCGCATCAATGCTTTCGTTCATGGACTCGTCGAACCACACGGCAATGAAACCTTTATCTGATTCTTGATTTTGTTTACCGAGCGAGTTACTGAGGTCCCACCCTGCTTCCAGCAACGTGATACGGGCCGAACGAGTCTTTGGCGTAACGTTTTTCTCTCCAACAATGGTGGCCGGTTCAATGATTTTTACATACGCAATTTTCTTTTCGGACATTAGCTTAAGTAATGCCTCCAACTCGTGTGCATTTTTCGCGTATGCAAGTGGCACAGCAAGTTCGATCTCACCAAGTTCGATTACTTGCCCGAAATACTCCGTCCGTTCTCTCAATCGTAAGAGTAATTTTTGCAGTTTTTCCTCGATGTTGCTGACATCAGGCACCGGAAACTGCTTTGTTAGCGCTTCGTAATTTTCTATTGTGAAGGTTGGGTATTTGCCACCTGTTTCGTGAAGTTCCCTAGAGAGACCGGATAGAATGTAGGCCACCTTGCTCAACTGTTCCTTTACATCCGAGAAGAAAAATAGCTGGTCGCTTGCCTGAAATCGCCCGCATCTTTCGCACTCATAAAAATGAGACCACGGATCTCCCAGTGGGTACTGTTTGAATTTGTCGTAGCCGCAAATGGGGCAATTCTCTAATGCTGTCATATTGCTAGTATAATTCCACTATGCGCTATTTTCTCTACGCACGCAAAAGTACCGATGTCGAGGACAAGCAAGCCCTGTCCATTTCTTCGAACTCCGCGTAATAGACGACGTTAAAACCTGTTTTCGTAAAAAAGACCGCCCGAAGGGTTTCTCTGCGGGCGGGTCAGCGTTTCTTATTTCTGCGCTTTTTCTTTGGTTGAAGGGTGGCGGCAACAGGGATTGGGGTCGCGGGCTTCATCTTGTGGATGAGATAAAGATTTACCCCATACATCAAGAAGAAGATTGCCATGTCTGCCCAGTCGCCGGCCGCTATGAAATCTGACTTGATTGGGCGCTTCGGCAGAATGATCTGGGCTGATTCTATACACACAGCTATTGCGAAGGCAACGCCAACTCCTGTTTTTATGCGGTCTAGCATTGTCCCACTAGACGGTAGCATGTTGCCGAAAGCAATGAGGATGCCAACGCATGAGACCCACCCGACATCACTTATATACCACCGAATCCATCCTGGCCCAATGAGCCAAAACTGCAAAACCTTTCCAAGAGGATACAGCAGTGCAAGGACTGCTATTGCCGTGAAGTACCTGCTGTTCATCCTCAGGGTTTCTAGGCAGAGCATGGGGACCAATATTACTAAGGCCGCCAAGCTCGACCATTGCATGATTTGTGGTGTCACCTGGAACCTCCAAATTTTTGCTGAAGAACCTACCGAAATTTTATAACATTTAATTCAAAAATTGTCAAACAAAAACCGCCCGACGGAAAGAGCTCCGTGTGTTTTTATTCCTGACTTTTTCAAATGAAAAGCCGCCTCTCGTTTGGAGACGAGAAGCTGAGCTTTTCGCTCCACCGAGTAGGAGGTCAGTCGTAAATAATCGCAAGTAACCAGTCATTTCCACTGCTTAAGGGATGGTTGGAAGTGAATCTCCCATGTGCAAGCTGAGCGGCCTGGAATCTCACTGCTCGCCATAGGCTGCGCTTTCAGAACCCACGGTTCTGAATAATCTCCTCCACGCCCGCCTGCCGGCCGGCAGGGAGGGAACCCCGCGGTGTTCCCTCCGGCCCTCCTTTCGTTCGAGTCCAGCCCGCGGAGCCCAGAGTTGGAGAGAGCCCGTTGATTCGGGATTTTGGCGCGCGGCGCG